>NZ_JBSZCP010000024.1:0-22811 GCF_054166785.1 Cyanobacterium sp. | reverse complement strand
GGAGTATAAGTTTAGTGGAAAAAGAGTACAGCGTGGATTGTACAAAATTGCCAACGGTAAAACTATTAATGCCGATTGCAATGGAGCGATTAATATTTTAAAAAAAGTAAGTACACAGCTAGGGTTAGACTTAGCCAAGGTACGTAGGGGAGCATTGACTCTCCCCAAACGGTATAACGTTAGTAACTTAACTAAATCATATCGTAAGCGGAGCGAACAGGTTTTAACCTATGTAGCGACATCTGCTTAGAATCCACGTCATTTTAATGCGTGGAGAAGTCAACTGAGTTGAAATTAATTATCCATTTTTTTGATTGATGGTTTCTGTCAGTTTTTCAATAGCTTTGATGAGATTTTCTTGAGCTACGATTTCAGCGTTAACTTCTTCTTCGGCGATGGCTTCTGCCTCGGCTTCGGCAATCTGTTGTTTGCGCTCCAATTTACGCTTTAAGGACTCAAAAGAGCGAATTAATAAAAATAGACAAAAGGCTATTACTAAAAAGTTAATTACTGCAGAGAGAAATAGTCCATATCTAACGGCACCATAGCTTAATTCTTCAAGTTTATCTACCCCCGCCGCTTGAATAGCGGGATTGAGAATTAGAGGGGTAATAACATCTTCTACTAAGGAATTTATAATACGTCCAAAAGCTGCACCGATAACCACCGCTACCGCTAAATCAATGACATTCCCTCGCATAATGAATGTACGAAAATCTGCCACTAATTTTCCAAAACCGCTTTTGTTATTATTTGTTGTCATAGGTATTTTTTCAGTTTGTTATGATATTTTTTATGTCCATAGGATAAAGCATTTTTGGCTTAAATAAACAAAAGTTATTGTTAAGTTTATTCTTTTTATGATTAAATACACCTTTAGACTTAATCTTTTTTATAATTAAAACACACTAAAAATTAAGGCTTTGATACGGCACAAAAAAATAAATCTATTCCTAATTTAAAATATTTAATAATATGAATTGGTGGCGCAAACTTAAAAAAAATCCTTTGGCAAAAATTGGAGCAATTATCTTAATATTTTTTTATGTAGTGGTTATTTTTGCAGATTTTATAGCTCCTTATAGTCCTTATACATCCCAAAATGATGGCTCTTTATTACCCCCTACCAAAATTTATTGGCGTACTCCCCAAGGAGAATTCACTGCTCCCCACGTATATCCCACTACCCAAGGACCAACGGATTTAGAAACGGGCGATCGCCTCTTAGAGGTAGATTGGGAAAACCCATCACCCATTCGCTTTTTTATTAAGGGTACACCTTATCAATTTTTACAAATAAAATTACCCCTTCCTCCTACTTTTGAAGAAAAAGAAATTTTTGGAGGATTTACCTCAACTCGTCGTTTATTTGGTACGGTTGGAGAAGGTAAAATAAACCTTTTAGGCACCGATGAACAGGGGAGAGATCAACTTAGTCGCATCTTATTTGGGGGCAGAATTAGTCTTTTTATTGGGTTAATTGGTATTGCTATTTCCTTTCCCTTGGGTATGTTTATTGGAGGGATTGCGGGGTACTTTGGCGGATGGATAGATAGTATTTTAATGCGGTTAGTGGAGGTATTGATGACCATACCCGGTATTTATTTATTGGTTGCCCTAGCGGCGGTATTACCCCCAAGCCTAAGCAGTGCGCAAAGATTTTTACTCATTGTCTTGATTACATCATTTATCGGATGGTCTGGTTTAGCAAGGGTAATCAGGGGTCAGGTATTATCTATTAAAGAACAGGAATTTGTACAGTCAGCAAAGGCGATCGGAGCCGGGCCATTTCATATTATTATTCGTCATATACTACCCCAAACTGCCACTTATATCGTCATCTCTGCCACCCTATCCATTCCTAGTTTTATCGTGGCGGAGTCGGTATTAAGCCTCATTGGCTTAGGAATACAACAACCTGATCCTAGTTGGGGAAATTTACTCTCTCTTGCGTCTAATGCTTCTATAATCGTATTACAACCATGGTTAATAATCCCCCCTGCTTTATTAATTATTTTGACGGTTTTATCGTTCAATCTTTTGGGGGATGGTTTACGGGATGCCCTTGATCCTCGTAGTGTTAATAAATCATAGTATCAAGGTTTAGTTTTTTCCTAAACTCTGCTTATAAAAAGTCATTTCTTTTGCTCTGAGTGGTGGTTAAAAGTTGTTCAATTTGTTCCCAGTTATCAGATTCTATATGATTAATAATAGCCTCTAAATTTTGTTGATATTCCTTTAAACTGTTAAGGATATTTTTCTTATTATTTTTTGCCATCATTAAACCCAATTCTGGATTTCCTCCCCCTACTCGGCTCGTATCCTTAAAACCTGAACTAGCTATTTTTTGGGCAAATTCTCTTATTTTTTCATCTTTTTCAGACAAGCAACTATGAATTAAATTCGCACTTATCAGCACAGGTAAATGGGAAATCCACGCCACTGCTTGATCGTGAATGGTGGGGGTTGTGGTTAATATTTGACAGCCCACCGAGAGCCACATTTTTTCCACAAGGGCGATCGCCCTTAAACTGGTATTATGAATAGGGGTAATAACACAAGGAGCATTGATAAATAAATCCTTTACCGCCGCATCAATGCCACTATTAGCCGTACCCGCCATGGGATGACTACCCACAAAATTTGACCATATTTCTTGGGCCGGTGCCACAATGGACTCCTTTATCGAACCTACGTCCGTCACCACTGTATGGGAAGATAGATAAGGAACTAGATTTTTAAGAGTCGGGAGAATATACTCCATGGGAGTGGCAATGACCACAATATCACAACCTTCTAGTAAACTAAACTCAATTCCCGATGTACTCGCTATCCCCTTTTGCAAGGCTTTTTCGCAGGTTTCAGGACTTCTTGATATACCGATAACCCCATGACCATTGCCCATCAAATCTAGCCCCAAAGAGCCACCAATCAAACCTAAACCGATGATTCCTACCCTCATTTACTCCCTAGGCATCGCCGCAAAAATAGAATCTCCATCCACCGTGACAATAATTTCCCCATTATCCTTAATCCAATATCCTCGTAAAAAAGGAGCTAACTCTGGGGTGATGGCAGAAGCTGGGGGAGAATGTAAATTATCCGTGTGGCACATTTCAATATCTTGAACATCGCTCACCACCAAGCCCACTAATTCCCCTGTGCTTAAACTTTTGAGATTTTGATTACTAGGGTGGATTACTACCGCTTTATGATTAGAAGCCGTTACCGATTGCTCATACCAAGGAGTAAAGCCCAATAACTGTCCTAAGTCAATCATCCAGACAATCTCTCCCCTCCAGTTATATACCCCCATTACCCAACTAGGCATATCTGGCACGGGAACAATTTTACCAAAGGGAATTTTTAACACCGCTGCAATTTGCGACAAACTAACCATCAAATTAGTGTCGGGAAGTAGTACAAATCTTAAAAATTGAGACGCTTGAGAGGTGGTGTCTTTATTAATTGACAAGGATAGGTTTGATTGATTGTCCATGGTTTATTCCATAATGGTGTAGAGGGTAGCTGAGAATTAATTTCCCATCATTTTCCCTCAAAAAAATATTTTATGCTGTCAATTTTCTTACAGTGCTAAATAATTCTTCTTTATTAACGGGTTTGGGTAAATAGGCATCCGCCCCCTGTTTCATGCCCCAAAATTTATCCATTTCACTACCTTTAGTAGAACAAATAATGACGGGGATTTTGTTGGTATTATCGTTAGATTTGATTTCTCTACAAATTTCAAAGCCACTTTTACCTGGTAACACCACGTCTAGGATGATTAAATCAGGGTTAATGTTAGGAATTTTTGTGAGGGCTTCTTCTCCACTTTCTGCCGTAGTAATAGAAACACCTATTTCTTCCAAATAACTTACTAATATTTTTCTCTCGGTGGAGGAATCGTCAACTATTAATACTTTTGCCATCTTGTTTATTAACCTCTATAAATTAATCATAATATTTGTGTTCAAACCATAACAATGATATAGCAATCTTTTCCTTTTCCATAGTCTAATTGCTATCTTTCCCTTAGGATACCCCGATTTTTAGATGTTTTTTAATAGTTTCTAATACTAAGGCTCTATCTACGGGTTTACCGATAAAGTCTGATGAGCCCACCATTTTTGCTCTGACTCTATCTACTAAGCCATCGTTTCCTGTCAAAATTACGATGGGGGTGTGTTTGAAAAAGGTTAATTTTCTTAGTTGACTACAGATTTCATAGCCGTTAGCATTGGGCATGATTAGGTCTAGGAAAATCAAATCAGGTTTTTTGGCTAGTAAAATGGCGATCGCCCTTAGGGCATCATTAATACCAATAAAAGAATAACCAGCCCCCGTGATAATCTTTTCCATGGTTTGACAAATTAAAGGACTATCATCCACACAAGCAATGGTAATGTTGCTGTTAGCGGATAAATCATCATCATCCACATCACTGGATATAGGCAAAGAAGGGGCAGGAATATCACCAATTTCAATTAACCGGACTAAGCCCCGTTGTACATAGGGTAACAAAGAACGAGTTACCGTCAACACATCCCGTTTCATTCTCACGGACAAATCCCGCAAAGTTTGTTGTCCATCCAATAATTGGGTAAGGGTTTGATACACTTGAGGATTAGTTTGTTGCTGCAACTCTTGGGGCTGAGTGATGACAGGAGCCATATCTGGGGAGCGATCCGCAATTTTAGCCGATTGCCATGCGTGCCATGCCTTTTGAGCCTCGGAAATTACCTGTTCAGCATCTATCAATACCAAACGAGAAGAAAAGGGTAAAGTGCGATCGGGTTTTAACTCACAAGTAACCTGCATAGCTTGGGTGACATCAAACAAAACCTCCGTAATATTTTGACGAATCATTTTTGCTGCCTGCTCTAGGGTAATCCTTTGTTGATCTACCCAAAAACAAAGTAACTCATATTCCCAACAATTATTCTGCTCATCCAACTGTAACTGATTAATATC
The DNA here is from genome assembly GCF_054166785.1 of Cyanobacterium sp. NCBI lineage: Bacteria > Bacillati > Cyanobacteriota > Cyanophyceae > Chroococcales > Geminocystaceae > Cyanobacterium > Cyanobacterium sp. The sequence goes on along the minus strand of NZ_JBSZCP010000024.1, from coordinate 17,837 downwards.
ATTTTGAATCGCCCCCATGTGAGAAGGGATATGGGGTAGATTTGCCACCAAGTTACGGCGCCATCTTCGGACAGGATGATGCCCCCCCGTAGCATAGACAATGCGACCGAGATAAAGATAAAATACCCACTTATTACGAGTTCCAGTCAATAATAATTGACCACTGAAACGGGGTTGTTTTAAGTTTTCAAAAAATCCCGCTTGTTTTAAAGCCGTAAACTCTCGAAAAGGTATTGGGTTAGACATATTCTCTTGGGGCAGTCGTTAGTTTCTGAGTGAATTTAATAATGGTTCTATTATCTTGTCACACCTTCTAGGGTACCACAATTTGGAGACTTCAGCCCCTTTCAGCCCATCTCTTAACTTAGTATAGGAAAAGAAAAATCTATTTTATACTCCAAAAAACTGTCGATGGGGACAAGCCGCAATTCTAGTGTCAGGAGTTAGGGGAGTACCTTCAGCGGTGGTAGTCATACCTCTCATTTTCCTAACGGCATTAATAGAAGAAATGCAATCACAACCAAATAATCTTACTGCCTCATCACTTTCTTCATCAGTAAAGTTCATAATGTAATCCCCAAATTCATTTTTTTCTAAGCTGGGATATTCTACTGTTTCATTTTCCCCTGTGCTAAATACACTACTTTCAACACTGCTTCTAAATCTTATTTCCTGAGCCTTTACAGAAGAGCTAGACTCCCCAAAAGTCATAAAAATAGAGGCAATCACAAGGGGAGTGGACATAACCAGTGTTTTGAAAATTTGATTAGCATTCATCACAAATAATTTCACTAAGATAAAAATGATTTTTTGCCCATGTTATTTAATTATTAGGGGATCTGTCAAGGGGGAGCAGAAAACTATTGACAACCATAGAGAAGAATATTCGTCACAGAAAGTTATCCATAAATCTTGTTTTATAATTTTTTGTAGTGATTTTTTTCGTAATTGCTTACCCCACTGCCTCAATTTAGCTACCACAATACTTTTGCCCAAAATGACCACACCTAACTTTCAAAAATTTTTTAAACCTCTCCTAGAAATTGCATCTGACAACAAAGAGCATTCAACGAAGGAAGCCAAAGAAATCCTCATCAAAAAAATGGGATTAACTTCAGATGATTTATCAGAAAAAGTGAGAAGTGGTGCCATGACAAAAGTAGATAATAGAATTTGGTGGGCAAAAAGCTACTTTGTTAAGGCAAAAATATTCTCTTCTCCAAAAAGAGGAGTATTTAAAATTACTCAAAGAGGAAAAGATTTACTCGCTCTAAATCATGAAGAAATAACCACAAAAGAACTTCAACAATATCCTGAGTTTTTAGAGTTTTCTAGTAATAAAAAACAAAAAATAGATAATGAATCTTTGGATAAAATTTCCATAGATAAAGAAACTCCTGAAGAAGTATTAGAAAATTCCTATGAAGAAATAAGAAATCAATTAGCAAACGAGCTTTTGGATATAATCAAACAGCACTCTTATGAATTTTTTGAAAATTTAGTAGTAGATTTGATGGTAAAAATGGGCTATGGTGGTTCAAGAAGTGATGCAGGACAGTCCGTTGGAAAAACTGCGGATGAGGGCATAGACGGAATCATCAAAGAAGATAAACTGGGATTAGATTTAATTTATTTACAAGCAAAAAAATGGGAAGGCACAATTGGCAGACCCGAAATTCAAAAATTTGTTGGTGCTTTACATGGAAAAAGAGCAAAAAAAGGTGTTTTTATAACCACTGGAACATTTACGAAAACTGCTTTTGACTATGTAGAAAATATTGAATCAAAAGTTATTTTAATTGACGGTAATAGTTTGGTTAATTATATGATTGATTATAATTTAGGAGTTTCTAGTTCCGTGGTTTATGAAATAAAAAAAATTGATACAGATTATTTTTTGGAAGATTAGTAATAGGATACATTGTGACAGTATCAAAAATAAGTAAATTGTCATGGAAAAAGTGAAGTCGTAAGAGTAGGGCAAAAGACAACAGTTTTCAGCTTTTGATTATTGCAATATTTTCAGTTTTCTACCTTTAACTGTATTTTTGTCGAAAAAGCCTTATTTTTGATAAGTTTAATGGTAAAAGAATGGTAAAAGATTTATTTGTGTTAACTTAACCTTGCTATAATCAGGGAAGTTTTTATATCACCGTCAAAGAATCCTTAAAAAAATAAGTAATGATCTGGCCCTTTCAACCTAACACCAAGAAAAAAATTGCCAAAATTGAAATTAATGGAGCGATTGGCTCTGGAACTCGTGTACAAGTTTTGGAAGCCTTAAAAACTGTAGAAGAAAAAAAATATCCTGCTCTGTTGTTGCGCATCGATTCTCCTGGGGGTACGGTGGCTGACTCTCAAGAAATCTATTCCGCGCTGAGGAAATTGGGAGAAAAAATTAAAATCGTTGCTAGTTTTGGGAATATCTCCGCTTCTGGGGGGGTTTATATTGGGGTAGGAGTAAATCACATTGTTTCTAACCCCGGAACTATTACGGGCAGTATTGGGGTTATCATTCGAGGTAATAACCTAGAGAAGTTGTTAGATAAAGTAGGGGTATCTTTTCAGGTGATCAAATCTGGCCCTTATAAAGATATACTATCTTTCGATCGCAACTTAAGCGCTGAAGAAAGGGAAATTTTACAACAACTCATTGACAGCAGTTATGAACAGTTTGTACAAACCGTTGCCGAAGGACGTAATCTTTCTGTTGAGACGGTGAAAGGTTTTGCTGATGGTCGTATCTTTAGCGGAGAACAGGCTTTAAAGTTAGGTTTGGTTGATAGACTCGGTGGCGAAGAAGATGCCCGTCGTTGGGCTTGTGAGTTGGTGAAGCTAGATCCTGAAAAAACAGAATGTGACACCATCGAGGAACCCAAACCACTAATTAACCGTTTGCTTAATGGTCGTAGTCAGGTAAAATCAGGGGTAGGTTCAGCTATTAATTGGTTAGAATTTGAAATGGCAACTAATGGACAGCCTTTATGGTTATATCGTCCTTAAGTTGATGATTATTTGCATTCAGTCGGGAAAGGAGTAATGTCACCCATGTGGAAAGTACGGGCAATTAGAGGGGCAACTACAGCCCAGAGTAATACTATTGATGCCATGAGAGATGCTATCAGTGAGTTGATGATTGAAATTGAGACTCGCAATCAACTTGACTATGATGATGTCATTAGTGTTATTTTTACTGCTACCCCTGATTTAGATATAGCTTTCCCCGCTGCGATCGCACGGGAGCGTCCCCACTGGGCCAATGTACCCCTCCTCGATTTACAGCAAATGAAAGTAGAGGGTAGCTTAGAGCGTTGTATTCGAGTTCTAATTTACTTTAACACCACCAAACCCCCCAGCGAAATTTATCATCCCTATTTACGCAATGCTCAAAATTTGCGCCCCGATTGGAGTTTGGCTCAGTTTTCCAGATATTAATTTTTTTATCTAAAAAAAAGGTGGGCTATGCCCACCCTAATGGTTAGTAAGTTGTTACCACCGAGCGACGACGGCGGGTAAATTTCCCATCTCCGTTAATGTCTTCATTGTCACTGTTATCGTCATTATTATCGTTAATGTCAGGTTGTACCTGCAACATAAATACAACGAGGGGATTACTTCTCAATTCCCTTTGAATCAGTCTATCTAAACTCGCTTCCACATCAAGACGAATACTTGACCAATTTATCTCCTCATTAGCATTTAATAATAAGGCACTTTTAATGCGATCGCCTATGGTTTTATCCACATTACGACTAATCAAACGTTTCAACATAGAGATTTCAATTTTGCTGACTACTCCACGGAGATTAATTTGAGGCTCTTCCAAAAGTCTGCCCTGATAGTTAACGGGGGCTACCACAGTAATGACCCCATCCTGAGCAATTTGGGTTCTTTCTTCCATTACATGGGTGCCATGGACAATACCAGAGTTATCAACTAATTCAATTCCAGAAGGTACTCTAGGCCCTTTGGCAATGGTATCAGGGGTTAATTCTATGGTATCACCGTTATCAATGATGACAATATTTTCTGCTGGAATGCCTACACTCTGGGCGGTTTGGGCGTGTTTTACTAACATTCTATGTTCCCCGTGTACAGGAACCACAAATTTAGGTTTGGTTAAAGCCAACATCAATTTTTGATCCTCTTGGCAACCATGACCAGATACATGAATCCCTAAATTTTTACCATAAAGGACATTTGCTCCCTGCATAAACAATCTATCGATGGTATTTACCACAGGAATCGTATTACCCGGAATGGGATTTGCAGAGAAAACTACGGTGTCCCCTTGACGAATTTTTACTTGGCGATGTTCACCCCGAGAAATCCTTGTCATGGCGGCAAATTTTTCCCCCTGAGATCCCGTACACAGGATTAATACTTGCTCATCGGGAAGTCTATTCATCGCCCCCAAGGGGATAAAGAGATCCTCTGGACATTTGATATATCCTAGGTTACGGGCATGGGCAATGACATTCAACATAGAGCGCCCGACGATGGCAACCTTACGGTTATATTTTTGAGCCAATTCTAAGACCATATTCACCCGATGGACGGAGGTGGCAAAGGTGGTAAGTAATAAGCGCCCGTGGGATTGTAAAAATATTTTCTCTAGGTTCGGATAAACGGATCTCTCGGAGGGGGTAAAGCCCGGGACTTCTGAGTTGGTGGAGTCTCCGAATATACATAATATTCCTTCTTCCCCTAATTGGGCGAGGCGGTGGAGGTCAAAATATTCGCCATCTACGGGGGTATGGTCAACTTTGTAGTCTCCTGTGTGGATGACAACGCCTACGGGGGTATGGATAGCAAGGGTGAAGCTATCGGCGATGGAGTGGGTATTACGGATAAATTCTACTTTGAAGTGTTTACCGATTTTAACTACTTCCCTAGGACCTACACTCTTGATGATGGTGCGATCGCTCAGTCCTGCTTCTTCTAATTTATCCCTGAGTAGAGACATAGCAAGGCGAGGGCCGTAAATGATGGGGGTATCAATTTGTCTTAAGTGGTAAGGAATACCGCCAATATGATCTTCATGACCATGGGTAGCGACGAAGGCTTTAATCTTATGATTATTTTCCCGTAGATAGGTCATGTCAGGTAATACTACGTTGATGCCGTGCATTCCATCGGTAGGGAAGCCTATTCCTGCATCTACCAAAATGATTTCGTCTTCATATTCATAAATACAGGTATTTTTACCAATTTCATGGAGTCCACCGAGGGGAATTACCCTTAGGGCATTTTTATTACTGGTAATTTCTGGACTGTTCTTTTCGCTAATTTTAGCTTTAATTTTTGGAGTGTCTTTCAATGTTTTTGTAGGTTTTGTGGTTGTGTCGCTAGTCTTTCTTTTTCTGCCTTGAATTTTGTAAACTTTATTCATAGATTGATGTAATGTTCTCTTTTTTGATTGAATTGATGAAAATAATGATCTACTTTTGCCATCATAAAGGTTAGCTAGTTTGTATCTTTTTAATTAACTAAATTAAGCCTTTAGAAAATACAAAAAAGTAGCGTATTGCTAACCCACAATTGAAAAATGTGATTGAGGGCTATGGATTTGTTGATTTTTATAAATTTTTTTTATTCTCTATACTGTGTGTAAACCTCCTTTTGTTTTGAACCGAAAACTTTTAATTTCTTGTGTAGAAAAAACTTTAAAATACTGAAAATATTGAGGTAATAAATGCTTTATTATTTATAATAAACCTAGCTCTTGAAGAACTTTTTTCACTTCTAGTTCATGGTCATTAGAAATAGGCGATAGGGGTAACCTAACACCACCAACATCCCATCCTAGTTGTTGTAGGGCTGATTTTAAGGGAATAGGATTGGTGTCGCAAAATAATACTTTAAATATGGAGTGTAATTTTTGTTGAATTTCTTGGGCAAGTTTATTTTTACCTAGTTCGTAGGCTTGAATCATAGCTTGAATATCGTTACCTACTAGATGACTAGCAACACTAACCACTCCGACACCTCCCACGGTCATCATTGGTAGGGTTAAAAAGTCTTCTCCTGAATAGATTAACATATCATCACCACAAAGGGCGTTAATTTGGGCTGCTTGTTCCAAATTGCCACTAGCTTCCTTTACTGCCACTATGTTATCAAATTTTTGACCTAGTTGCGCAATGGTAGCCGATTCGAGGTTTTTTCCTGTTCTACCGGGGATGTTGTATAGCATGATGGGAAGGTCAGGACAGGCAGAGGCGATCGCACCGAAATGACGATATAAACCTTCTTGGGGGGGTTTATTGTAGTAGGGTACTACTTGCAAAGAGCCATCAATACCAATTTTTTCAGCTTCACGGGTAAGGGCGATCGCACTGGCAGTAGAATTAGAACCAGTACCCATAACAATTTTACCTCGATTACCCACCGCAGATTTAACCACTTTTAACAGCTGATTTTTTTCCTCATGCTCAAGGGCTGGAGATTCCCCAGTAGTACCACATACCACGATGCCATCACTACCATTATCCACTAAATAACTAGCCAATTTTTCTGCCACACCATAATTAACAGAGCCATCCCCATTAAAAGGTGTCACCATTGCCGTCAAAACTCGACCAAAAATATAATCACTCATCGCTATTAATTTAATATCTCTTGGGGATTAGTCCAACCCTGAGCCAAAATTTTTACATTTACATTACGTAGTTTACCAATTCAATGGGCAATGTACAACTTAAGGAATTGATAATGAATAGTTGATAATGGATAATGAATCAGCGAACTAAGCTAACACCTACTTATGTAAAAGTTTTACTGTGCCAGATTTTCTAATAATAAATCGGCTACCTTAGCACTAGAAGCGGGATTTTGCCCCGTAATAACCTTATTATCTGCCACGGCATAAACCCCCCAAGGTTCGGAGGCTTTCTCATAGATTCCACCTTTTTCCACTAGGGCATCTTCCGTTAAAAATGGTACAGCTTTATCTAATTCGATTTGTTTTTCTTCATCATTGGAAAACCCTGTCACTTTTTTTCCACTAATTAAATAACTGCCATCGGATAACTTAGTATTTAACAAGCCCACTGAGCCGTGACACACTGCCGAAACATAACCACCATTTTCATAAATTTTTTGGCTAATAGTCTGTAATTCTTTGTTGTCAGGAAAATCCCACATTACCCCATGACCCCCAGCATAATAGATGGCAACATAATCATCAGGATTAACCTCACTGGGTTTAAGGGTGCTACCTAAACGGTTCATAAAATCTTTATTTTTATACCACTGCCAATCGGTATCATCAGCCATGGCTAAACTGTGAGGGTCAATGGGAGTATAACCTCCTTGGGGGCTAACGTAGTCAACTTCATATCCTGCTTCTTCTACTTTTTTGACAAAATGGACGGCTTCCCCAAGCCATAATCCTGTGGCACGGTTGAGGGTGGGATATTTTTCGATACTGGTTAAAACTACTAATATTTTTTGCTTAGACATATAGAAAAGTATAAATAATTACAGTTATATGATACTTAACTTTTTTTGGGTAATAGGGGTGGAATTCCACCCCCATGGATTTAGATTTCAACTTTATTGAAGATGGGTTGATAGAAATATGATAGTTTTTTCCCAAGCATCTTGAGCTGTTTCAGGGTTATATCTATTACCTGATGAGTTGGCAAAAGCATGATCTGCATTTTCGTAGATGTGAATTTCTACTTCTTTATCAAGACTTTGTAAAACCTGTTCAAATTCTCTGACTAGCTCGACAGAGGGATTTTGATCTAGTTCACCAAAAATACCAAGGATGGGCATTTGTAGGGTAGCCAGTTTTTCGGGGTCGGTGGTGATATTACCACCATAATAAATTACGGTAGCGTCTAATTCTGTGGGTAACAACAGGGCTGTATTTAATGACCATAATCCGCCAAAGCACCAGCCCATGGAGGCAATTTTGGGAGCATTGGTTTCATTTTTGAGGTAGTTGTAGGCCTGTGTGAGGTTGTCTTCTAGTTCTGGGCTAGAGGCGATCGCCCTTTGCACTAATTCCATGGCTTCATCGGGGTTATCCGCCACATCTCCTTGGTATAAATCCACCGCTAAGGCCACATAACCTTCCCCTGCCATTTTGTCTGTCATGGCTTTGATATTGTCGTTTAACCCCCACCATTCATGGATTAAAATAACCGCTGGTAAGGGTTCCTCAACCCCCGCAGGACGAGAAATATAACCTGACACCATTTCACCGTCAATTTCGGCATACTCCACCATTTTTCCTACTACTTCTGTTTTGGGGGCATCAGAGATAATTCCAGTGGGTACGGGGCGATCGCCCTTATGAGCTTCTGCCATATAACGAACATAGTCAGAAGCGGTAGCTGGTGTAGGTTGATTAATATTGAAAATTGCCAAAGATATTACAAGGAAAAAGGATGCGAAGGCAAAGTAAATAAATTTGCGCATATTGAATGATAAAAATCTTTTTTTGAGTGAACACTTTAAATCGTAGTCAATCTGAATAAAAATTGATGGCAAATAATGATATTTTATGAATAAATAATCAAAAATAAATAGATTAGTTCACCCTAAGTTACAGCTCAAAAGACTAGAGGCTACAATGATAGATGTTATTAAAATTCTTAAATTAAATTAATGGATACCATCGTTAAAAGCCCTCAAATTCGCCCACAAATATTCGATTTACAACCCCAATTAGTGGAATGGCGTAGGAGAATGCACCAGTATCCCGAATTAGGTTTTAGGGAAAATTTAACTGCCGATTTTATTAGTTATAAACTGACCCAATGGGGCGTAGAACATCAAAGGGGTGTTGCTCAAACGGGCATTGTTGCCACCATTAAAAGTGATGAGGAGGGAAAGGTTTTAGCTATTCGGGCGGATATGGATGCTTTACCCGTGTTTGAATTAAATGAAGTTTCTTATAAGTCTCGCCATGAGGGGATTATGCACGCTTGTGGTCATGATGGACACAGTGCGATCGCCCTTGGTATTGCCCATTATTTAGCCCATAACAAAGACAAATTTAGGGGAACGGTAAAAATAATCTTTCAACCCGCCGAAGAAGGTCCTGGGGGCGCTAAACCTATGATTGAAGAAGGGGTCTTAAAAAATCCTGATGTGGATGCCATCATCGGGCTACATCTTTGGAATAACCTTCCCCTTGGTACGGTGGGAGTTAGAGAAGGAGCATTAATGGCGGCGGTGGAGTGTTTTAAATGTCAAATTTTTGGCAAAGGTGGTCATGGGGCAATGCCCGATCAAACCGTTGATTCTATTATGGTGGGCGCTCAAATCGTTAATAGTTTACAAACCATCGTTAGTCGCAACATAAAACCCACCGATTCCGCCGTTGTCACCGTGGGAACTTTTGAAGGAGGTACGGCTTTAAATGTGATTGCTAATACGGTAAAAATGAGTGGTACGGTGCGCTACTTTAACCCAAAATATGAAAAATACATCGGTGAAAGAATAGAAGCCATTGTTAAAGGTATCTGTGAGAGCCACGGTGCGAAATATGACCTCGATTACTGGCAACTATATCCCCCCGTTATCAACAATCCTTCCATCACCGAATTAGTGAGAAGTGTTGCCCTTGATGTGGTGGAAACTCCTTTAGGGGTAGTGCCGGAGTGTCAAACCATGGGGGGAGAAGATATGTCCTTTTTCTTACAACAAGTACCCGGATGTTATTTCTTTTTAGGTTCGGCTAATGCAGATAAGGGGTTAAATTTTCCCCACCATCATCCCCGTTTTGATTTTGATGAAACTGCCCTTAGTTTGGGGGTAGAAATGTTTGCCCGTTGTGTGGAAAAGTTTAGTCACTACCAACAAAAAAGTTATTATTAATCAACTCTTTTTTGAGTTTTTGATAGTAGATGGGGCTAATGGATAAAGTTCCTTTTTCTCTTTTGAGGATAGATTCCCTTAATAGTCTTTGGATTTGGGCTTCTATATGACTCTCTGGTTCTGCTAAACTAAGGGCTAGGTGCGATCGGTTAATATGTCCATGAATTAAAACTGAGTGGAGTAAATAACGCTCATTAATGGAGAAAAATGGCAAGTCTGGGAGGTATGGGGTAATTTGTTGTAGGGTGTAGGATGATTCTGTGTCGATGATTTCCTCGAAGGTGATTTGTGACAATTTTTCTTCGTCAACATTTTCTTTGTCTAGTCTTAGGCTATTTATCCACAGGTTAAGGGCAATACTAGCTACTCCTGATGATTCATCGGCTAGGTAATTCCAATAACTTTCGTCATGATCTTCTTCTTCTGAATTATCATTGGTGAGTTGTTGATTTTTTTTAAATTTATTATCAACCACCGTTTTGATTAAAGGATCTAACCAATCCCTTAACATTGCTCCTTCTAGGTTTGGTAAGGAATGAATGGTGTTAAAGTAGGCTTTGATTTGACATACATAATCAAGAAAATCCCATGCTAAATGATTACAACCCACTATCCAAAAACAGTTGGGGTTATGAATAATTAGTTCTCTCAAAAATATTATACTGTTCCATCCTTCTATATCTCTTAGAAAAAGTGCTTCTAGGGTTGGTATTACTATAATTGTGGTTCTTTCTTCTAAGGATTCTTCGTCGGGAATATTATCTATTTCGTCCAGGTTATCTATTTCTACTTGGGGATGAAGTTCAAAACTTTGTTTTATTTGTTCGCTGATGGTCAGGGGGTTACGAGGGCGTTTTGGGAAGGGTAGGGGGGTAATAATTTCTAGGGAGGTGCGATCGCCTTTCCAATTTTCGATACTATTATCAATTATTTTGCTCAAATTTTCCACAGGATTTCCCAAGATAACAATACTATTTTCGGCTTCTGGGTCTTCTAACCATTTTTTTAGGATAGGGGCGATCGCCTCTTGTACACTTTCTTGATAGGCTACAGGACAATCTAAAGACTCAATATATTCTTTAATATCGATCTTTAAAAATTGAGGAAGTTCTAATAAATTATCGTTATCTTCATTAATACTTTGGGTTTTAATAAATAAAGATTGTATTTTATTATTAATGGTTGTTAACCATGATTTATCCATAACCTTTTTTACAATTATATTTAATATTAGTTAATCATACTAAAAGTTTTGAATATTAGGGCAAATATCACCCTCTAAGGTTTCCGCAAATTTCCAACCAGATAAAATTGCTTTCAACTCACTTTGTAAAATTTGTAACTGCTCAATTTGTTGCTCGATATTATCTAATTTATCTAATAAAACCTCTTTAGCAACACCACAAGGAATCTCTCCCTCATCATATATTTTTAAAATATTCTCGATTTCTTTTAAAGTTAAACCTAAAGATTGCGATCGCCTGATAAAACTAAGACGATTAAAAATAGAATGATCAAATAAACGATAACCGACCTTATTACGAGTGATATGAGGAGTTAATAAACCTAAATCATCATAGTAGCGGATGGTTTTGATGGGGATACCACTAACGGAAGCAACCTCACCAATTTTTAAAAGATTTGGTTGATTTTCCTTATCAATAGTCACGATAATCTTGTTTTCTGCGTAATACGGGCAAGGGTTGGGCAAAGGTGCGCTCGGCTTCGGGCAAATAACGGCGAGTATTGCGAGGAATTTTTTTCTGGGTTGTTTGTTGAGTTTGTAGCCAACGCAGAATCAAACCCGTTACCACCAATAGAAGTCCAAAAGACATTAGACTCCAATGTTCACTAAATCCTCCCATGGCAAGTTCTACCGCTCCAAAGGTGAAAATAAAAGCGGAAATAGGCTCTTGACGATAAACAGATTTTAATGATTTGGGAAATTTAGATTTCATAACCACATACTAAACCATATACATTGATTATAGGATAATAACTAGGCTACCAAAATTTGCTCACAAAGTTTATCCTCTAGTTCAACTTCTTCTTGGTGGGTGGATTTTATCGCTTGGGTGATAATTTCAGGAATGCTCATACCCTGACGATATTGACTAAGCCATTGTTGGGCTTGATTACCCTGTTCTAATATTTTATGGGTGGGGCTGAGAAAACAACTAAAACCTTTTGCCCTTGCCACGGGAAATAACTCCGCCAAAAGTTGTTCAATCCATTCTTTCGCAACAATTTTTCTGCCATCTTGCCAGTGGAAAAGTTGAGCATCCAAACTATTTTTACTTACTTCTTTTTCATTGTATTTGACCATATCCAATAATTCGGTTTCTAAATCCCCATGGTTAATGCTACTTTGAGTTAGGGGATCTAAATCTTCATTTTCTAACACTTGCCAAATCCTCGCCTCAAGGAGTGCCGTAATAGCTAATAGATGGATGGGGTTCAATACTAAATCAGATATTCTCAATTCTAAACGATTGAGACTGTAGGGGCGGTTATCTCCGTTAGGACGCACAGAACACCACAAATGTCTTACATTTTGCATTGTCCCAAGAATCAGTTGCTCCTGTGTCCAGTCAATAAAGTGTTGATGATTGTGGAATAGGGGTACATCTTGGGGAGTTTGGGGAAATAGATGCCAACGGGTGGAGTGGTAGCCAGAGGGTTGATTATCGAGAAAAGGGGAGGAGGCACTGAGGGCAAGAATAAGGGGGGCTTCTAATCTGATGAGACGATAGGCTCTCATGAGGGTTTCAATGTCATCGATACCTATATTAATGTGAATACTGGCGGTGACGATGTTGGTATGGTAAGTTTTTTCGATGTAGTCGTGGTAGTGGTTATCAGGATCTGAGCGATGAAAACTGCTACTATCTCCTAGGGAGAGGGTGCTACCCGGTATGATGGTATAGTCGCCAAGGGATTTTAAATAGTTTCTTAAGTCTCTACGGGGACGTAATAAGGCGCATAAAAGGCGATCGTAATTACATAGAGGTGCGGTGGTATATTCTACATTACGACTATCGGGTTCTCGGACAAAGCCATGTAAATCTCTGACAATTTGACTAGAAAGCCCCACAACTTCTCCCTGTGGTGTTCCAGTATAGACTTCAACCTCAAAACCTTTTGATAGTAGCACCGCTTTTCCTCAATTTCTATTGATCATTTCTTGACTACTCTTCTGTCTAAAGACGAGAGGATTCTTCCTTCACCGAGTGATGCCTTTCAAAAGTAAACTTTTTACTTGGTCTTACTCTCTCTCCAGGAGCTGTAACGATATGCCCTACCGCCAAAAATACCACAGACGTTTTACTTGAAATTGGCTTGGTTTTTGCCTATTTATCGTCCGTAGCGACATCGGTTAAAAACCTTGTGAAAATTCTAACATAGAGCCGTCATTCATGACGGGGTTTTAGACCCATCTTTTTGATAATTGTTTGGAAAAACTGGAGAAAGTAATACACTAAAAGTGGTGGTAAAAATTTTTTTCAGAAATAGAGCAAACTAGATTTTAATGAAAGGTAAAATACAACCTGCCCCGGGTGCTAGAGTAGTTATCAGAGATGCAGAGTGGTTGATTCAGAGAGTCGATCGCACTCTAACAGGTAAAATGATATTACAAGTGGTGGGCATCAGCGACTTCATCAAAGGAAAATCAGGGGTATTCATCGATGAATTAGAAAAAGACTTAGAAGTATTAGACGCCAAAACCACCAAATTAGTTAAAGATGAATCATCGGGATATAGTAAATCATTGCTATTCATCGAGTCTAACCTAAGAAATACAGCACCGACTACCTCTGATCTATATGTCGGGAATAAGGCGGCCATGGACGTTTTACCCTTTCAGTTAGATCCAGCCTTAAAGGCTCTGAAAATGCCTCGCCAACGGCTTCTCATTACCGATAGTGTGGGTTTAGGCAAAACCCTCGAATCAGGAATATTGGTTACAGAACTAATGCGCCGAGGAAAGGGTAAAAGAATTTTGGTGGTGACAACCAAAAGTATGTTAACTCAATTTCAAAAAGAATACTGGTTTAGATTTACCATTCCCCTAGTGCGTCTTGATTCCGTCGGTATCCAAAGACTGCGTAATCGTATCCCCACAAATCATAACCCTTTCCATTACTACGATAAAGCTATCGTTTCCGTTGATACCCTCAAACAAGATCGGGAATATCGCACCTACTTAGAACAAGCCTACTGGGATATTATCGTCATCGATGAATGCCATAACGTAGCCAAAAGAGGGCAAGGAAAAAGTGCCTCCCTGCGTTCTAGGTTAGCAGAAAGATTAGCTAACCGTTCTGACACATTAATTATGCTATCTGCTACCCCCCACGATGGTAAAGCCGAAAGTTTCGCCAGTTTGATGAAAATGTTAGACCCTACGGCGATCGCCTCTGAATCTGACTGTACTAAGGATGATATTCGGGATTTATATGTGCGCAGATTTAAAAAAGACGTTGCCCACCAACTCGCCAAACACTTCCCCGAGCGTGAAGTGCTACCTGTGGAGTCCATTGCCACCCCCCAAGAAGAAAAGGTTTTTTCACTCCTAAACGAGCTTAAACTAGCTTCTATAGATTCTAAAGCCACCGCAGGAAGACTATTTAAAACAACCCTGCTCAAAGCTATGTTATCTAGTCCCATGGCCTGTTTAGAAACCGTCAACAATCGACTAAAAAAGTTAGAAAAAAGCGAAGAAAAAGAATTTAGAGTCAATTTTCAAGAATTACAAGCCCTTAAATCTGCCCTAGAAGTAATTACTTCCCATAGCTTCGCTAAATATCAACAACTACTGAAATTGATTACCTCTAAAGAAAGAGGTAGTTTTGCATGGAATGGTAAAAATACAAAAGATAGATTAGTAATTTTTACCGAAAGATTAGAAACCATGCGTTTTCTCAAAGAAAACCTACAACAAGACTTAAAACTAAAAGAAGATGCCATCGAAACCCTAGATGGAAGCATGGCAGATGTAGAATTAAATCAAATTATCGAATCCTTTGGGGATGAAAAATCTAAATTACGGTTAATTATCGCCACCGATGTAGCTTCCGAGGGCATTAACCTACATTTCCTCTGCCATCGCCTAATTCATTTCGACATTCCTTGGTCATTGATGGCATTGCAACAGCGTAATGGTAGAATTGACCGTTATGGACAGAATGATCAACCCTTAATTCGTTATCTGTTAACCCGTAGCGACAATAGGCGCATGGATGAGGCAGAAAGAATTATTAGGGTATTATTAACCAAAGATGAACAAGCAGTAAAAAATATTGGTGATCCTTCCGTTTTTATGGGAGTATTTGATATAGATGAAGAAGTAAGAATTACCGCCAGTGCTATTGAGTCGGGGGAATCTGCTGAAGATTTCGACACCATGTTAACTCCTGATAGTAACGATGATGAATTTGATTTCTTTGCCCTATTGGATGCCGAAGCCGAGGTAAGCAACGAGGAAGAAGTAGAAAAAGATATACAACAGTTTCCTCAACTATTTAATGACGATTTTCACTACACCCTCAAGTCTTTAGAGGTAGTCAATCAAAAAACCCCATTACAATATCAGGTAATAGAAGAAAAACGATTAATGGAGTTAACCTTCCCCAAAGATTTAAAACGCCGTTATGACAGACTACCCAAAGAAATTCAACCTGCACCTACTCAACCTTTAAGACTTTGTGCTGATAAGGAGTTGGTAAAACAAGACTTAGAAGAATCTCGTAAAGCCGAAGAAAGATGGACTCCTGTACAGTATTTATGGGAACTACATCCTGCCGTACAATGGTTAAATGACCTTAATTTAACGGCCTTTGGCAGACATCAAGCCCCTGTTTTAACCATACCTTCCTTGATGGCTAATGAAACGGTATTTGTGATGACAGGGTTAATCCCTAATCGCCGAGGGCAACCTTTACTTAATGAGTGGTTTTCAGTAATCTTTATGGATGGTAAGTTTAGCCATGTTGAAACCTTTAGCGACACTGTAAAACGTACTGGTTTAGGAAAAAATCCCATCCCTAATCAACAGTTACCCATTCCAGAAATTTTATTAGATTTGAGAGAAAAAGCGGTGGATATTGCTCGTCAAGAAATGTTGGTAAAACGTAAGGAATTTGAGAATAAAATTAATAAACAATTAGATCAAGAATTAGAACGTCTTGAAATCCTAAAAACACAACATAATAAACAATTGGAGCTAAAATTTAAGGATAATAATGCCTTAGTAGAAGAAAGAAGACAAAGGGAAAAAAATCACATTGAGAATATTTTTAGTAATTATTTTACATGGGTTCAAGAAAGTATGACCACCGAGCCTGAGCCTTATATAAAAATTATTGCAGTTTTTAATAGTTAAAATAATGTAAAAAATTAAACAGTTTTTTCAACTAATAAACCTTGTAAATATTTATGTAAAATTTCTCCTGTTAAGTTTGATGGGGATATACCTAGTTGATAGGCTAATGCTGTTAGTTTTTGTTCATCTTCTTGGGACAGTATTACATTGACTGATTTTTGAGAATATTCTTGAGCATAACTTTGATAAGTATTTTTAGCTACCTCAATATCTTTTATGCTATTCCATTGGTCATTTTCCACACTGTTTAAAAGCTCTTTTTCTTCTTTATTTAAATTCATTTATTTAACCTCTTAGATATTTTTTAGTCATTTTACGACTAGGAATAATAGTTTTTAAGAATATTTCGTGATTATTTTCAATAAAAGGTACTAAATAAGCGTATTCATCAATATTAACTATAAAAATACGTTGTTGACCGTATTTATCTTGATTATAATGCTCAATTACATCTAATAAATATCCATCCTTGATAGCTTTCACTATATCCTGAAAACTAATATTTCTTTCTTTTATTAATAGTTTATTTTTAGCTTCATTCCAGTTAAAGTTTTTCACATTATATGATTTTGACTTACATTTTTAACTTAATATAATACATTTTTTTAACAATTAACATTATCTGATTAGTTGTCATATTAAATTAATGTTATATTGCTTAATACCAGTGTAAATTATAAAGTCATGGCACAATTAACAGGTATCACCAACTATAACGAATTTTACTCTAACCATTATCTTGATGAGATACTCTCCAATGACTTAAAAGACATCATCAAAAAGTGGCAGGAGGAGGCGCAAATTAATGGTACCAAAACACCCCCTGAGTTGATAAAATCCCTTGCTAAAAACTATTTTAAAATTCTTAATCAGTGGGATGAAGATGCCGACACCATGGAATTATTAGCTATCCAACGGGGATGGTTACAAGAATTTGTGGAGGTATTGGGTTATGACTTTAAACCCCAAGTTAAACCCCTTGATAATGAGCAGATTTTACCGATTGTTTCGGAGATTAAAAAAGATAATGGTATGCCCTTGTTGTGGATGGTGGAAACCATTACCGATCGCACTGAAAACGATGATATATTAGAATCAACTATTCATCAGGCACAATATTCCCATTTAGAATTTGACCACGATCCATTAACAGGAATCACCCTTGAAAATGTAGTCTCAGAGGGCATTTTTGGGCTTGACAATCCCCCTCGGTGGGTAATTTTGGCAAATCTGAACCAAATAGTGCTTATTGACCGTTTTAAGTGGAATAGCTCCCGTTTCCTCCGCTTTGACTTGAGTGAAATTTTGGGTAGAAAAGATAATGATACCCTAGGGGCGATCGCCACGTTACTACACAAAGAACATACTTGTCCCTCGGAAGGTACTACATTACTAGATCAACTGAATGAAAACTCCCATCGCCATGCCTTCGCCGTATCCGATGACTTGAAGTACGCCCTGCGGGAATCCATTGAACTATTAGCGGTACTTAAACAAAACTCAAGCCCAAACAAAGCCTAAACTAGCTTTATAAGCAGAAAATACCTCAGTATTATGGGCAAGCCAGTGGACAAAACGAAAAGATACAGCAGTGCGAAATGCCTCGAGTGCTTCAGCAAAG
>NZ_JBSZCP010000023.1:0-82559 GCF_054166785.1 Cyanobacterium sp. | reverse complement strand
TATGGAACGTGCCTCTTTAGATGCAGAGTCGTCAAGCTCTACCGAATGCGGAAGTATGAGGCAACTTGGGGCGAAAAAGCAGATGTCTGCAAAGAAGCGTCAGAAACAGCAATCTCAGAGTAGCGGATTGCTGTAGTTCATGTTAATTTAAATCATACTCTGCCACGCTTTTTTAGGCGTGGTTTTTATTTTTTATAATTTTATGCCTAATACTTGGGTATATGCACCCCTAGCTTGGGTAACGCCTATGGTGCGCTCGGAGGCTTCAATCATCGGACGACGTAAACTAACCACAATAAATTGAGCTAATTTTGCCTGTTGCTGAATCATTTTTGATAGTTTTTCCACATTGGCACCATCTAAAAACATATCCACTTCATCGAAGGCATAAAAAGGGGAAGGGCGGTATCTTTGTAGGGCAAAAATAAAACTCAAAGCAGTCAAGGATTTTTCCCCCCCGGACATGGAACTTAATCTGGTTACAGGTTTTCCTTTGGGGTGAGCAACGAGGGTTAAACCACCATTAAAGGGATTATTTTCATCTTCTAATTTTAAATAGCCATCCCCTTCGGAGAGGGTAGCAAAAATAGTTTTAAAGTTCTCATTTACCGCCGTAAAGGCTTCGTTAAATGCTCTTAATCTGAGGGTAGTAAAGTTTTCTACCCTTAATAATAGTTCAGTTCTTTCTCCTTCTAGGGTAGCTAATTTATCGGACAACTCTTTGAGTCTTTCTTGGTTTTTTTCATACTCTTCTAGGGCTAACATATTAACTGGTTCGAGGGCTTCTAGTCTTTTTTGTCCGTTGCGAATTTCTTTGTTAATTTGCTCTAGTTGTTCTTGCAGGTTATCAAAAATAATTTTGTTGTCTTCCCCTTCTTGGTTAATTAAATGGGGAATTTCGGGTAAAGGATTGGGCAGTTCTGGAGTAATTTCTTCTAGTTTAGTTTTTAGTTCTGTTAGTTTTGTTTGATTTTCTTGATGTTGTAAAAGTATTTTTTCTAAATTCCAGCTAAGTTGTTGTTGCTGATTTTCAAGTTTTTTCAGGTCTTTTTCTTGGGCATCTCTGGCTTTTTTTATATCTGCTAATTTCTGGGCTAATTCTTGAAATTGTATTTCATAATTTTTGATTTCTTGCTCTAATAAGTCCAAATTATTATGATTATCTTGGGTTTCGATGATTATTTTTTCTTGGGATTCAATAATATTGGTTAATTTTTCCTTATTTTGAGTTTGTTTTAATTCTATATCTATACATTGATTTACTAAAGATTGTAATTTATTTTGAGCTTGATTTATTAATTTTTGCTGTTCTTCTAAATCTAATTCTTGGGTTTGAATTTGTGATTGTAAATTTTGCCATTCTTGATTATCATAGCTAGATTCTAATTGTTTTAATTGAGCCTGTTTTTCTGTTAATTTTAGTTCTAATATTGGAATATTTTTATCAAGATTAGTTAACTCTTGTTTCGCTTCTACTAACTGCTGATAATTTTGACCATTATTAGTAATTATTTTTTCTTTTTCTGTTTCTAAGCGACTATTTTCTTTTTGCCATTGTTCAAAATCAAGTTGTTTTTTTTGCCTATTTTGTCTTGTTTGATTTAGCTCTTCGGATAAGGTCTTGACTTGTTGTCTTTTTTCGCTTATTTTAAGATTAAGCTGGATAACTATGTCTTCAATTTCTTGAATACGTTTGTACAACATCTCCACTTCCGTAGAATCGGTATTAACGGCATTACCAAAGTGAAGGGCGTTACGCTTGTTGATACTTCCCCCAGTCATGGCACCACTGGCTTCTAATAATTCTCCATCGAGGGTAACAATTCTTTCTTGACCGATGAAACTACGGGCGGATTCTAGGTCAGAAAATACCATGGTATTACCGAAAACATAGGCAAAAATTGGGTAGTATTTATCTTCGCAGGTGATGAGGTTAACGGCTAAGTCTATATAACCTTGGGCGTATTGGATTCCACCTAGTTGGTGAAGACGGGGGGCTTTGATTTTATTGAGAGGAAGGAAAGTTGCTCGTCCTGCTTTTTTTTCTTTGAGAAGTTTGATGCCTGCGGCGGCAATGGAATCATCTTCGACGACGATAAAACCTAGTCTTCCCCCTGCGCAAATTTCGAGGGCGAGTTGATAGACGGTTTCTACTTGTCCCAGTTGGGCGACTAAGCCACATACTCCGGGTAAGTCGGAGTTAAGAATTATTTTACTGGCATGGGTGCCTTGGGCTTCTTGTTGGGCTTGTTTGGTGGCTTCTAGCTTGTCGAGTTGTCTTTGTTTGTCTCGTTGTTCGATAAGTAGGCGATTGATGGTTTCTTGGTTGAGGGTGATTTCTTGCTCTAGGTTGGTTAATTTTTGGGCTAGGTTTTGGATGGTTTTTTCTAGGGTTTGGATTTCTTGTTCAAAATCGGATGGGGAGTTAAGTTGATGATTAATTTGGGTTTCTAAATGGGTTAGTTGTTGGTTTTCATTGTTGATGGTGGTTTGTAGTTGTTGACAACGTTCTTCTAATAGGGCTTTTTTTGTTAGTTGAGGATTAAGAAGGTTTTGAATATGATTAATTTCTTGATTTAGGGCTGTTTGTTTTTCTACCCATACTTGAGATTCGGAGGCTATTTGTTGGGCGGATTGTTTTAATTTTTCGAGGGTAGTTTTTAAATTATTTTTATCAGTTTCTAGGCTGGGAAGTTGATTGTTTTCTAGCTTTTGTTTTTGTTGAGTAAGGTTATTTAATTGTTTTTGATATTCTTGTTGAGTGATTTGTATTTGTTCTTGGTTAATGATATTTTCTTGGGATAATTTTTTTAATTCTTCTTGTCTTTGGTTTAACTGTTGTCTTTTAGCTTTTTGGGTAGCAAGTTTGGAGGCAATGGAAATTTGTTCTTCTTCTCCTAATGCTTTTACTTCTTTATTTAATTCTTCTAAATGGTTAAGGGCGATCGCACTTTTTCCCCTAATTAAAATTAATTCCTGTTGTTTATTTTCTTGCTCATTTTCTAACCTAATTATTTCCTGATTAAGCTGATTTTCTCTTTCTTGAAGATAACGCCAATTAATAACAATAGCCCACTCTTTTTTCTCCTGAATTTTGGCTTTTAACTTTTGATATTTTGCTGCTTTTTGAGAATCTTGTTGTAACTTCTCCCCATAAGCAGACAATTCTTGAGTAATAATATGACACTTTTCTTCCCTCTCCTTTACCGCATCCAAAGTTGATCTAGTTTGATTAATTTTACGGTCAAATTCTGCTACCCCTGCCAACTCATCAATTATCTCCCTTCTCTCTTTTGCATTCATGGTAATAATGCGGGTAACATCCCCCTGCAACACCACGTTATAACCCTCAGGATAGATGCGTAAACGGTTTAATTGAGTTTGTAATTCCGTAGCGGTACAAGGTTGATCATTTACATAAAAAGTAGAAGCATAACTGCCTTTTTTTGTCACCCTTAAACGACGGGTAATTTTTAATTCTGTTAAGGATTTTAAATCAATATTATTGTTATTTTCTTCTTCACTATTATCTCTTTCCAAGTTATCTAAATCTTCAAAATCTGACACATCAAAAGTAACGGAAACGATGGTTTCTAAGGTTTTACTATTACCCTTTTGACTATTATTAATTAAATCGGGTAATCTATCGGCACGCATTCCCTTTGAACTTGCTAAACCTAAACAAAATAAAAGAGCATCTAATATGTTAGACTTCCCAGAGCCATTGGGTCCAGAAATGACGGTAAAACCAGGCAAAAAAGGAACTGCGTTACTACCTCCAAAGGATTTAAATTTTGATAGTTCTACTCGTTTAACATATACCATTGCTCAGGATTTGATAATTTTACTAATAGTTAATTAATATAAAAATAATACGATTATTGATTAAAACATTACAATTTTTTTTAATGGAAGAATTGCCAATAAAACCAAATCAAAGTAAAGGCAATTAACCATGATAAGCATACCCAACTAAAATATTTATAAAATTTATTTGGTCTAGCTACCGTAGGGGTAAATTTTCCCGTAATTAGTTTGAGGTTAAACCAACCAAGAATGGGGGCGGCGATGAAAGACAATCCCGAAGCAAAATCAATAAGAGTGGTGAATGCTTGTCCTGCCAAAAACTGTAAAATTAGAAGGGCGATCGCAGGTACAACAAACAATGATAATCTGTAAATAATGGATTTACTTTGGTCAATTTCGGAGTTAGGATGATGCTCTGCCCATAGGGTAGCCATGACACGGGGATAGGCATCCGTTACCGCCAAAGTAGTGCTAAACATGGTAATCAAAGCGGCGATCGCAATTATGGGGGTACTCCAACTACCAAGGGTATTACTATAAAGTTGGATTACTTGCACAGAAAATTGGACACTATTATTAGAAAAACTTTCCCCACTACCAAACATAACCAAAGCACCCAAAAGAAAGAATAATAAACCAATAAAACCTGCGGATAAATAACCTAAATTAAAGTCAATATTAGCCTCTTTTAAACTTGGTAAATAATGGGTTTGTTTTGCCCTTTCCCCTGTCCAAATAGAATGCCATACCGCCGCATCGAGGGGAATCGGCATCCAGCCCATGAAAGCGATAGCAAAGGTAATGCCCGTAGGAGTCCAATAGGAGGGAGGAATTGCCCTCACCGGCTCACTACCTACCCTTGCCCCCACCGCCATAATTACGGCTAATACGGTACAAATAGTAAGGAGGGAGATAATAAATTTCATGGTTAGGTCAAGGACTTTGTAATGCCCGATGTATAACAAAGCAATACATAAAGCTAAGATAATGCCACTCCATACCACACTAGACCAACCAAAATTAAATAATTGCTCTGCTAATCCTGCGGTGACAACGGTTACGGCCGCTTGAATAATAAACATTGTTCCTACCGTGAGGGCTATATATACCCAGTAAGCATAGTTGCCCATACGTCGATAGCCTTTGATGAGGGTTTCTCCCGTTGCCGAAGCATATCGAGGGCCAAATTCCATAAAAGGATATTTACTGACAATGGCTAAAATCAATAACCACAATAAAGAAAAGCCGTAATCAGCCCCCGCCCTCGTGGCTTGGACAAGATGGGAAACCCCAATGGCTGCCCCCGCCATCAAAATGCCAGGACCAATGGCAAGGATTAAATTTTTATATTTATTGGGAATATTTATAGCTTTTTTGACCATCGATGACGGTAATTTTATTTAGATTAGGAATGCTCGAATTTAAGGTTTAATAGTCCATTGTTTTAGAAGCCCAACATTTGTCTCGCAACGTTGAAATAAATTAATACTCCTAAAACGTCCACCGCAGTAGTAATAAAAGGGCCAGACATGAGGGCTGGATCTAAGTTTAGGCGTTTAAACAGGAATGGTAAACCCGAACCTGCCACGGAGGCTAATACGGAGATTGCCATTAAACTAATACCTACACTCAGGGCAACAGTGATATTACGATTACTCTGGGGTAAGAAGTAAGCCCATAATATGGTGATTAAACCTAAACCTAAACCTAAAAGAGCCCCGGCGATCGCCTCTCTCAATATAACTTTACCTACGCCAAAATCCTTTAATTCATCGGTGCTTAAACCACGAATTACCACCGTAGATGATTGAGTACCAATATTACCCCCACTGTCGATGAGGAGGGGAATAAAAGCGGCTAAAACAGTTATTTCGGCTAAAATGTCTTCCTGCGCCCCGATAATGCTACCTGTGAAGGTATTGGTTAGTAACAACACCAATAACCAACTAACCCGACGACGGGCAACGGTGAAAAGATTGGTTTCAAAATAATTATCCCCGTCAGATTGCACCGCACCCAAGGCATAAATGTCCTCCGTGGCTTCCTTTTCAATAATATCAATGACATCATCAACGGTGACAATACCCACCAACCTTAATTCCCTATCTACCACTGGCACTGCTAAAAAGTCGTATCTTTGTACTAATTTAGCGACTTCCTCTTGATCCATATCTGTTTTAATGTAGATAACATCGGATTTCATCACATCTCCCAAGGTTTGATGGGGATCATGAATTACCAAGTCTCTTAGGGATACAACCCCAGTTAAATGGCGGGATTCGTCCGTTACATAGATATAGTAAATTAGTTCTGATACCGTAGCGTGCGATCGCAACCTATCCAAGGTTTCCCCAAGGGTGAGATGAGCTTTCAAAGAAATATACTCAGGAGTCATAATTCTTCCTGCCGTATTTTCCTCATAGCCCAACAACAAATTAGTTGCCTGTCTTTCCTCGGGGCTAAGTTGAGCCAAAATGCGTTTTACCACCGAAGCGGGTAACTCATCAAATAATCTAGCTCTATCATCAGGGGACATCTTATCGACAATATCCAACACCTCCTGACGCTTAAATTCTTCGATCAAAGCCTGTTGAGTGTTATAGTCTAAATGTTCATATACATCAATGGCTTCAGTTTTACTAAGAAGACGAAAAGCTATTAACTGCATGGTTTCGGGCAAATCTTCAATGGCCTCAGCAATATCCACTGGTTGCACAGGAATAAGTAAGGATTTTGCTCCCTTTAGGTTATTAGCATCTAACATCAACTTTAATTGAGAAGCCACTAAATCCCTTAACTGATGACGAGAATCTGTGTTACTAATAGGATTTTCTGTCATTTGATTTATAGTTCCCTCCTCAATTATCCAGATACTCAGATTATACAGTTATGTCATTAGAATAATAATCGATAACTAGGTTAAAGACAATTAATTTCTTGGCGTTGTTAAAATCACCAACGACTGGCAATGGGCATTTTCCAACCAGTGCCAAAAGCCCTATCGGTAATTTTGAGTACAGGAGGGGCTTGTTTCCGCTTAAATTCGGCTTTGACGACTAATGCTAATACTTTTTTGACAGTATTTAAATCGTAGCCTGATGTAACAATTTCTTGTTCCGATTGATGAAAATTAAGATAACGTTCCAGAATATCGTCAAGGATGGGGTAGGGGGGTAAGGAGTCTTCGTCTTTTTGATTAGGTTTTAATTCGGCACTGGGGGGCTTGATAATTATATTATTGGGGATAATTTCTTGATCATGGTTTAACCAACGACAAAGGGAAAAAACTTTGGTTTTAGGTACATCGGCAATGACGGCTAGTCCTCCATTCATATCTCCGTAAAGGGTACAGTATCCCACTGCCATTTCTGATTTGTTGCCTGTGGAGAGGAGTAAATGACCAAATTTATTGGCGATCGCCATTAAAATTGTACCTCTAATTCTGGATTGGAGATTTTCTTGGGCTATGCCGAAGGTTTCATCATCAAAAATAGGATTGAGGTTCGTGTTAAAGTCATCCATCATGGGTTCGATGGGTATTTTATGGGTTGTGATACCAAGGTTTTTGGCTAGGTGCAAAGCATCGATGAGAGAATGTTCTGAGCTATAGGGAGAGGGCATCAATATCCCTAATACGTTTTCTTTGCCGAGGGCATCTACGGCGATTTTAGCCACTAGGGCGGAGTCTATACCACCGCTTAAACCTAATACGGCTTTACTAAATCCACATTTTCGGGCGTAGTCTTTTACCCCAAGGATAAGGGCTTGATAGATTTCTTCTTCTTCCCCTGGCATGGGGTTGATGGTGCTAGGTAGTATATCTTTCGTTTGGGGAGAGTATTCTACATATACTAAGTCTGTTTGGTAGCTTTTTGCCCTTGCTACTACCTGAGATTCTTTATTGATAGCAAAACTATTACCATCAAAAATTAGGTCATCATTGCCCCCAATTTGGTTAGTGTAGATAATGGGGATTTTATGTTTATTAACCAAGTATTTTAACATGGTTTCCCTTAGTTGTTGTTTTCTGACCACATAGGGGGATGCCGATAGGTTAACAATTAGCTCTACCCCTTGTTTATTAATTGATTGAAGGGGATTTATTTTATAGTTTCTTTTCCCCCAAAAGAGTTCATCATTCCACAAATCTTCGCAGATAGTCACTCCTATTTTTATATTATTTAGTTCAAAATAATTAGGGTGTTCTCCTATTTCAAAATAGCGTTTTTCTTCAAATACATCGTAGTTAGGAAGCAGTTGTTTATGAAAAATTTGTTTTACTTCCCTTCCTTGGATAAGGGCGATACTATTGTGGAGGGCTTTTTCTCCTTTTTCCATGGCTAGGGGGTTTTCGGTGGCTAAACCTACTAATACTGCGATGGTGGAAGGTACCCTAAGGGCGATCGCCTCTAATTCTTGTGCCATAGTGGTAATGAAATCATGGCGAAATAGTAAGTCTTTGGGGGGATAACCGCAGAGGGATAATTCAGGGGTTAATAACAATTCCACCCCATCTTGAGAAGCCTGTTGGGCCACTTCAATAATTTTTTGGGCATTATTTTTTATATCCCCAATAATTGGGTTTAACTGGGCGATCGCAATTTTCATCATAAAATAAATAGGATTTGAAGAAACATAAACACTAACGCTCAAAGAAAATAGAAAATAAAGATCGATAGAACAAAGTTAAATAATCAAATAAAAATCAATAATAATTAAACTAATAAAGCGCTTTATTATTTTCTATTTTATATCCTTTACAAAATGAAATTCCATCAACTTGGACAAACTTAAGTTTTCTAAATTCTCTCAGGGTGAGATAATGTAAAAGAAATTATAAGTCAAAAATAAAGGATACATAATCATGACAAAACTGTATCGTATTATTACCAGCATATGGTTAACCCTAACCATCGTATTTAGTATCGGTGTGGGCAACGCCTATGCCACTGGGGTATATGATATGCCCATTGTTAGAGCAGGAGAGCCTGTATGGGTAGTAGATGAAGCCGACACCCTCAGCCGAGCCACCGAAGCGAAATTAGATGATATGTTTGATAAACTAGCCCAAGCCACAGGCACAGAATTACGGGTAATTACCCTCCGTCGCCTAGACTATGGTGCCACCATCGATAGCTTCACCGATGAAGTATTTGAAAAATGGTATCCTACCCCCGAGGAGCAAGAAAATCAGGTGCTATTAACCCTTGATACCCTTACCAATCGCAGTGGTATTCATGTAGCTGAGTCCTTACAAAGTTTGTTAACCCCCGAAATTATCGAGAGTGTGTCCAAAGAAACCATTGGTTTTGCCCTCAAAAATCAGCAATATAATCAAGCTATAGTGGATGCGGGCGATCGCATGATTGCCATATTATCAGGACAAGAAGATCCAGGCCCCCCCGAAATTCAAGAGCTAAACATCGAAGGTACATTTTCCACCGCCGAAGAAACCGATGATGGCATTGCTACTATCTGGATCGTACTTTTGGTACTTCTTGCTACGGTTATCCCTATGGTTACATACTTTTGGTATGTAGGATTTCCGGGTAGTTAAGCTAGAATGGATATATGGAAGCTAAGTATTTCATAATATAAAACTTTTAATAACTAGCCAATAAAAACATGATTACAGACACAATCGCTATCAGATACTATCAAAAACTAACCGATGGAATGGTTGATTTATGGGCAAGGGGCAGTCGTTATGAAGAGTTAAGGGTTTATATGGAAGGGTATTTGGCTTGTTTACGTCAGACAAATATTATTGAACCTTATCTTATCCATCGCCTTGAAGAAGAAGCATTTCGCTTTTTAAGAGATCCTTCTAACTTTGAATTGGCAATGCCTCAGATGCAAAAAGAACATGATTTCTATTAAATTTCTTTTTGTTTTAATACAATATATAAAGCTCAGGACTAAGATTGAATAGGATTAATTTTTTATTCAGTTTTAGTCCTTATTTTTATGGTAAAATTTTTGTTTATGTTTTTAAATAATAATCAATCAATAATTTTTCGCTTTATTCCCCCTGATTTTTATACCCCTTAACACCTAATTAATTTTTTCCATGGCCGATTCAATCATGTATCAAGAAGATGGTTATGTTGTTTTAGAAAATGATAAACCAGAAGAATTGATGACTAAAACAGAATTATTAGACAAACTCAAAAAAGTTGTAACCGATTCTACAGATTTACCCCGTGATGTGGCACAACATAATAGTATCGAAGAAAAAGCTGAATATTTACTAGAAAACTACTGCGAATTTAATCCCGACGAAAATAGCTACTTGCAATGGTATGTGGTGCGCTGGGAAAAAAATTAACTCAATAATTCAATCATTAAATTTTCATGGTTACATTTCTTATCAAAGATAACTTGGATAAACAAAGATGGTGGATTGCCGTGGGTGCTATCATCATTCAACTATGTTTAGGTACCATCTACTCTTGGAGTGTGATAAAAAATGAATTAGTCACGAACCAAGGTTGGGCAGAGGTTGCTACCTCCATGGCTTTTGTCATTGCTCTAGGAATCATTGGTTTTGCAGCGGCGGTGGGGGGAATTTTAGTAGATAAAAAAGGGCCAAAATTTGTGGCAACCTTGGGGGGTTTACTTTTTGGAGTGGGTACTATCATCGCAGGGGTAGGTATTCAACTAAATAATTTTCTCATTCTCTACCTCGGTTATGGACTAATAGCAGGATTGGGGAATGGTTTTGGTTATGTTACCCCCATTGCTACCCTCATTCGTTGGTTTCCCGACAAAAGGGGTTTGGTGACGGGTTTAGCGGTAATGGGTTTTGGGGCTGGTTCTTTTTTTATTGGTTTAATTGCTCCTTATTTTATTAATAATTTTGGAGTACCGAATACTTTTTATCTTTGGGGGGCGGCTTTTTTAATTTTGATTGTGGCTTCTGCCCAATTATTAATCAATCCACCATCGGGATGGTTGCCCCTTGGTTATGAGTTGCCCACGGGAAATAATACCATTGATTCTTTTGATTTTCACCGTGCCATTCGTGCTTCTCAGTGGTGGATTTTGTGGGGAATTTTATTTGTTAATGTTAGTGCTGGATTAGGGTTTATTTCTCAGTTATCAAGCATTGCCAGAGATTTATATTCTTTGCCCAGTTTCGAGGATTTAAGCCCCGAAGCAATAAGTTTATTAAGGGATAGGGCAGGAGCTTTTGTAGTGGCGATCGCAGCTATTTTTAACGGTTTAGGAAGACTATTTTGGGCATGGTTATCGGATATTTTTGGTAGAAAAGCAATTTTTTCCACCATGTTTCTTACCCAAGCGGTGTTATATCTAATTATTCCTTTCCTCAATAGTTACATCATCTTTGTGTTTATTGCCTGTTATCTTCTTTCTTGCCTTGGGGGAGGATTTGCCACCATGCCTGCCTTTGCCGCCGATGCCTTTGGCTCAGAAAATATTGGACGTATCTATGGGGCAATGTTAACCGCATGGGGTAGTGCAGGGGTTATCGGGCCATTTGTTTTTAGTTGGATAAAAGATAACACCGCTAGTTATAATTACGCCCTTTATGGGGCAACGGCTTTACTGGTAATCGGTTTTATTTTGACACAAATTTATAAACCCCCCCGCAAAATTATGATGGAGAAGTAATGGGGTATAATGAATGTTCTTGACATTTCGCTAATGTGGTTATGGAAGTAATACCAGCAATTGATTTATTAGGTGGGCATTGTGTACGTTTATATCAGGGAGATTATGCCCAATCTCAAGTATTTAATGAAAACCCTGTGGAAGTGGCTTTGCAATGGCAAACTCAGGGCGCTACCCGTTTACATTTAGTGGATTTGGATGGGGCAAAGGCTGGGCATCCTGTGAATGTAGATGTTATCAAAGAAATCGTCTCTACTTTAGATATTCCCGTACAAGTAGGAGGGGGGTTGCGCGATCGCACTTCAGTGGAAACCCTCTTTAAATTAGGAGTTGATAGAGCGATTGTCGGTACTGTAGCCGTGGAGAATCCAACCTTAGTAAAAGAATTGTGCGAGGCATTCCCCAAAAAAGTAGCCATCGGCATCGATGCTAGAAACGGGAAAGTAGCCACCAAGGGATGGTTAGAAACCTCGGAGGTAGAAGCCACGGCATTAGCCCAAGCCATATCACCCCAAGCCGCCGCCATCATTTATACTGACATCCATCGGGATGGTACATTAGTAGGCCCCAATAAAGAAGCCTTGAGGGAAATTGCCAGTGTTACCGATATTCCCATCATCGCCTCTGGGGGTATTAGTTCATTGAGTGATATTTTGGGTTTGTTATCCCTTGAATCGGTGGGGGTTAAGAGTGTTATTGTGGGTAAGGCAATCTACACAGGAAAGGTAGATTTAACCGAAGCCATTAAAGCTGTGGGAGATGGCAGATTACAGGATATTCCCCTTAATTTAGGGGATTCTGCCTTGGCTTAAAATCCGTAACTATGAGAAACGCTATATTGTTATTTATCATTTAACGAGGGGTTTAAACCCCTTGTCTGTAAGCACTTCTTTCCCCTTTCTTGTAATTCACCCTTTTCCATTCGATGAAAATTGCTATTTTTGGCACTAGCGCTGATCCCCCTACCATTGCCCATAAAACAATTTTAGGTTATTTGAGTCAAAAATATGATTTAACGGCTGTTTATGCTTCTGATAATCCCTTTAAAGAGGGTCAAAAAAGTCTATACCATCGTACTCAAATGTTAGATTTACTCATAGAAGAAATCAGGCTCTCTACGGGTAATGATAACATCGAACTGGCTACGGATATAGGCGATCGCCGCACGGTCTATACCATCGAAAAAGCCAAGAAAAAATGGGGAGAAACATCAGATTTAACCTTTGTTATCGGCAGTGATTTGGCATCCCAGATATTTAGTTGGTACGAAGCTAAAAAACTATGGTCACAAGTCAAGGTTTTAATATTACCCCGCGCGGGTTATCAAGTTGATACTCAAACAAGAAAAAATCTGGATCAATACACCCTAGGCTATACCTTGGCGGATTATTCATTACCCCCTGTTTCTTCTACGGAATATCGTCAAAATCAAAATAAAGAAGTGCTTACCCCAAAAGTAAAGTCCTACATTCAAATCCACAATTTGTATCATTGAGGCTTAATTTTAGGATATAGAACTTTGAATTGTTTTCTAGTACCGATAATTTATCTTTGGTTGTCCATGGGAGACACTTCCCCCTGATTAACAAAAGTATAAAAGGCTTGTTTTGCAGCGGCTTGGTGAGATGCTTTCTTGGTTGCCCCTTTCCCTTCCCCTAGAAGTTGCTCTTTTAGCCATACTTGTGCCACAAAACGCTCATTTTCTTCTCCTTTATTGAGACGATGTTCTTGAACAAGATAGGTAGGTAATGATTTATGTACCCTTTGCGTCCATTCCTGTAAAGCGTCTTTATAGTTCTGCCTTGCAGGATCAGCGTGAACTTGGGCTGCTTTTTCTGATAGGATGGGGTCTAACCAATGGCGTATTAGTTCCATGGTTTTGGTGCTTTCGTATAATGCACCGAGGATGGCTTCAAAGGCATCCGCAAGACGGGAAACACGCCCCATGCGATCGCCCCTTACATTAGGTGCAATAATTAGATAGGTTTCTAATCCATACTGTTCGGCTATTTCGGCTAAAAAGCGATCGCTGACAATCACTGAACGAATGGCTGCATACTCTCCTACGGGTAACTCAGGGTAGGTTTCTTTTAGTAATTCAGCGGCAACTAATCTCACCACGGCATCCCCCACAAATTCTAATTGTTCATAATTATTTTTCTGGGAGGCACTCGGATGAGTCAGGGCTGTATCTAATAATGTCCAGTTAACCTGTGATAAATCTGTTAAACCTAATTTTTTTAGGAGTTTCTGTAGCTCTATGCGACGACGAGGATCAGTTATTGTCATTAGACTCTGTGTTTGAAATCTGTAGAACTTCTATTTATTTGGTAAGTTCAACCATGATCTTTTATCATAACATTTTCTTAACTAAATCTCAACCCCTTCCCCCATTAGAAAATTAGTTATCAACATTTTCTTTTTGTTGCCGAACAATTTCAACCCCCCTCGATGTTCCTAGACGGGTTGCCCCTGCATTGATAAGGGCGATCGCACTTTGTAAATCCTTAATGCCCCCAGAAGCCTTAATACCCACTCTTCCTTTACAGATACGGTGCAATAGAGCCACATCTTCCACCGTTGCTCCCCCAAACCAACCAGTGCTAGTTTTCAGGAAACTTACCCCCGCATCTAAACATATTTCCGCCGCCACTTTCTTTTCTTCTTCTGTCAAACAGGTCGTTTCTAAAATGGCCTTTACTGGGATTCCCGTTTCCTCACAAATAGAAGCAATTTCCTTATGAATCCAATCAAACTTTCCAGCCTTTAACCACCCCAAATTAATCACCACATCCAACTCCCCTGCCCCATAATTGGTAGCCTCTTGGGCTTCATGTAACTTCACTTGGGGAGTAGTCGCTCCTGTGGGAAAACCAATAACCGTGGCTACCTTAATTTTTTGAGTATGAAGTATAGAGACAGCTTTTTTCACATGGACAGGATAAACACAGACTGCGGGAAAACCACAATCGATGGCTTGATTACAGCATAATTCCACATCCTTCGTGGTAGCTAAGGGGTTTAGAAGGGAATGATCTATATATTGAGCAATGTTAACATCCGCAGGGGTGATTACCATAAAGCAAAGCAAAGAAAAAATTACATTAGCTTTAATTATCCATTATTAATTATCAATTATCAATTATGCTAACTGTCTTCCTCTGTTTGTCTGGTTTGTCCGGGGGAGGATTGATAGATAGAATCCAATCTTTGACGGGCATCTTCTACCGATACGGAACGAATTACCAATAAAGGCTCATCTACAGGATCTCCATTATCATCTAACAATTCGGGATGGGGAACTCGGTAAGACTGGGATGCTCTTCTATTAATAGGTCTAGGGGTATCAGTCCAAGAACCTCTCTGGGATTCACCACTGATGGTAATGAGACTGCGAATTAAGTTGCTAATGGCAAAAAAAGCAATCACTGTAAAGGCAAGAATATAAATTAGGTGTAACATTAAAATCTCCGCTCAAAATTTTGTGTAATAGTTTTTTGTTAAATAGTTTTAGCTCTTTCTTGTTTTAGAAAAATCTAATTTTGGTTTAATTCTTTTTCTTTGCGCCATCTACGGGCAACACTCCAACATTCCCCCACAAGGCTGTGCCAAGGCATCAAAACCTTTGTATCTATTCCAGCCATCCCATCCGTTGCGTTAAAAAGCATAGAAGCTGTTTTTACTTCTTCCTGAGAGTTTTTTATTCTAGCCATTAGATCATCTTGTTCTTCTTCTGATAAGAAAGTTATTCTCTCGGATTCTAGTAAAGTAATAGAGCGAGAGAACCAATACTTAAAATCTTCTAGTAGAGGTGCGAGAACCTTAGCTAGTAGCTCTCTTTCTGTGGGTTGAGATGGTTGCATATTATTTTTATATATCTATATATTACTACTCTATCTTTGATCCTAACAAACTTTACATAAATTTACATAAATAGTTAATTTTTCTCAGGAAAGTAGCTTAGGAGTTAGGACTCGAACTCTGCTTTTTGATGATGAGTTGAATGCCGAGGGCAAATAGACCCACTGTCACCATTACAAATACAAAGGTTGCCATGGTAGTAATGCCCATGATTAGGGTTCTGACGGTGGAAGCGATACGGGCAGCCATGGGGTTGTCGAAACGGATGGGTATTCCTGCATAGGTTTGGACAATGGATTTTGTTAAGAGGTAAGCGGCGATCGCCAATGCCCCTGAAATACTACTCCCTGTAAAACAACGAATCGGGGTAATGGGTTTATCAATGGATTCACTTTGTTCTTGATTAGTGGTAATTTTTGTTTCTTTTTTGTCTGAATCAGTCATATAAAATATATTCGAGGTTTTTCCCGATTATGGAAGTGCTACATTCTAATCATAATATTATTTTTCCATTGCCACTCAAGGATAAAAGGCGATCGTCTCAAGGAGAATGTAGAACAAAACGAAAAATCATACCTTAATTCACCAACGCCTAATTTTCTTTCCCAACAAAAAAAGAGACGTTGAAAACAACGCCTCCTAAATCAAAATAAAATCTGTTTAGTTAAAAAACTACTTATCTTCTTCGGAAAACTCCGCATCAATGACATCATCGCCATCATCACTAGGAGCAGAGGAAGCATCCGCCCCAGGAGCGCTGCCCCCAGGAGCCGCCCCATCAGCAGACTGCTGATAAACGTTAGTACCGATGGTGTAGAGAACCTGTTGTAACTCTGGCATTACAGTTTTAATTTTCTCATCATCTTCCTTAGCTACCGCATCTTTGAGATCTGCGATTAAACCTTCCGCCTTAGTTTTATCCTCGGCAGAAACCTTATCTCCTAGCTCTGTTAATTGCTTCTCAGCTTGATATACTAAAGAGTCAGCTTGGTTTTTACGCTCAATGGCTTCCCGTTTTTCCTTATCGGCTGCCGCATTAGCTTCAGCTTCTTTCACCATACGATCTACATCTTCATCGGGTAAAGTAGAAGCTCCAGTGATGCTGATAGATTGTTCTTTACCAGTACCTTTATCCTTAGCGGTCACATGGAGAATACCGTTAGCATCAATGTCAAAAATTACTTCAATTTGAGGTACTCCACGGGGTGCGGGGGGAATCCCATCTAAGCGGAAAGTTCCCAAACTCTTGTTATCTTTAGAAAATTCTCTTTCCCCTTGTAAAACATGAATTTCTACATTACTCTGACTATCTACTGCGGTGGAGAAAGTTTCAGATTTTTTGGTGGGGATGGTGGTGTTCCTAGGAATAATTTTAGTCATGACACCGCCGAGGGTTTCTACTCCTAAAGATAAAGGAGTAACGTCTAGTAAAAGAATGTCTTTAACTTCCCCAGATAGTACACCCCCTTGAATGGCGGCACCTACGGCTACCACTTCATCAGGGTTAACGGTTTGGTTAGGATCTTTTCCTAATACTTTTTTAACGACTTCTTTAACCGCTGGAATACGGGTAGAACCACCGACTAAAACTACCTCATCAATGTCGCTAGGGCTTAATTTAGCGTCCTTGAGGGCATTTTGAACGGGGATAGCACAACGATCAATTAGATCAGAACAAATTTCCTCAAATTTAGCTCTAGTTAAACCTAATTCTAAGTGTTTGGGCCCATCTTGGGTGGCGGTGATGAAGGGTAAGTTAATATCTGCTTGGGATACGTTGGAAAGTTCAATTTTTGCTTTTTCAGCGGCTTCGGTTAAGCGTTGTAAGGCTTGTTTGTCTTTGCGTAAATCAATACCTTCTTTTGCTTTGAAGTCGGCGGCGAGGAAGTCAACAATTTTTTTGTCGAAGTCATCTCCCCCTAGATGGGTGTCCCCAGAGGTGGCTAATACTTCAAATACTCCGTCCCCTACTTCCAATACGGATACGTCAAAAGTACCACCACCTAAGTCAAATACGAGGATGGTTTCGTTACTTTTTTTATCTAAACCGTAGGCTAAGGAAGCGGCGGTGGGTTCGTTGATGATACGTTTTACTTCGATCCCGGCAATTTTACCAGCGTCTTTAGTGGCTTGACGTTGGGAGTCGTTGAAGTATGCGGGAACGGTGATTACGGCTTCGGTAACGGTTTCCCCAAGGTATTTACTAGCGTCTTCTACTAATTTACGTAATACTTGAGCTGAAATTTCTTCGGGGGCAAATTGTTTGCCTTGGGAAGGACAGTCCAATTTTACGTTACCGTTTACATTTAATACTTGATAGGATACTTCGGTGGTTTCGTTGGTTACTTCGTCGTGTCTCCTACCGATGAAACGTTTTACAGAATAAAATGTATTTTCAGGATTCATTACCCCTTGACGTTTGGCAATTTGTCCTACTAGGCGATCGCCATTTTTCGCATAGGCAACCACAGAAGGAGTGGTTCTAAAACCCTCAGCATTAGCAATAACGACAGGTTTACCACCTTCCATTACTGCCACACAGGAGTTTGTTGTACCTAAATCTATACCTACTACTTTTCCCATAAATGATTAATGATTTAATATATTTACAAATTTAAAATATTGGAATAATCAAAGTTTCGTAATGATTGCTCATAATTTGATTATTTTCATCTTCTATAATGAAGCAAATTAGGGCAGTTCAGGTAGTGTAGTTTTCCGTACATTGATTTATTTACCTAGGGTTTGATTTGTTTTGTATCCCATACATTTTTTAATCCAGATACAATAAAAAAACCAAAGTGACTCACAAGATTAACAAAAAATAACAATGATCAGTTAGAATTAAGGCAACTATAAATAATCATTACAATAAGTTAAAGAGTATATATGTCTCTCCCCATTCGCAATCTTGCGATTATTGCCCACGTTGACCACGGCAAAACCACCCTAGTAGATGCTTTATTACAACAGTCTGGAATCTTCAGAGAAGGAGAAGAAGTT
Organism: Cyanobacterium sp.; assembly: GCF_054166785.1. Lineage (NCBI taxonomy): Bacteria > Bacillati > Cyanobacteriota > Cyanophyceae > Chroococcales > Geminocystaceae > Cyanobacterium > Cyanobacterium sp. Next base: position 64,253 of record NZ_JBSZCP010000023.1, on the reverse strand, counting down.
CCTACCTGTGTCATGGATTCTAATGATATAGAAAAAGAAAGAGGAATTACAATTCTTTCCAAGAATACTGCCGTACGCTACAAAGATACATTAATTAATATTGTAGATACCCCCGGACACGCCGACTTTGGCGGTGAAGTTGAACGGGTTTTAGGTATGGTTGACGGTTGTGTATTAATCGTCGATGCCAACGAAGGCCCCATGCCCCAAACTCGTTTTGTACTCAAAAAAGCCCTAGAAAAAGGTTTACGTCCCATTGTTGTTGTCAATAAAATCGATCGCCCCAATGTCCACCCCGATAGGGCTGTAGATAAAGTATTTGATTTGTTTGTGGAATTAGGTGCTGATGATGATCAGTGCGACTTTACCACCCTTTATGCCTCTGGTTTGGCTGGATTTGCTAAAAATAACATCGATGATGATGATGTGGATATGCAGCCCTTATTTGAGGCGATTTTACACCATGTTCCACCCCCAGCAGGAGATCCTGAAAAACCTTTACAATTACAAGTAACTACCCTCGACTATTCTGATTATTTAGGCAGAATTGTTATTGGTAGAATCCATAACGGTAAAATTGAAGCAGGGCAACAAGCGGCTTTAATGAAGGAAGATGGAAGTATTGTTAAAGCCAGAATTACTAAGCTATTAGGTTTTGAAGGATTACAAAGAGTTGAGCTACAAGAAGCAACTGCAGGTTATATCGTTGCCGTAGCAGGATTTGCAGATGCCAATATCGGTGAAACCATTACTTGTCCTAACGAGCCTCAGCCATTACCTTTGATTAAGGTTGATGAGCCTACCCTGAGAATGACCTTCTCTGTTAATAATTCTCCTTTTGCAGGATTAGAAGGTAAATTTGTTACTTCCCGTCAAATTCGCGATCGCCTCGACAAAGAATTACAAACCAATGTAGCTTTAAGAGTAGAAGATGGAGAGTCCGCTGATCAATTTATTGTTTCAGGAAGGGGTGAATTACACCTAGGAATCCTCATTGAAAATATGCGCCGTGAAGGTTTTGAGTTTCAAGTATCTCAGCCTCAAGTAATTTACCGTGAAGTAAATGGACAACCCTACGAACCTTTTGAATATTTAGTTTTAGATGTACCAGAAGAAGCCCAAGGCTCTTGTATCGAACGTTTAGGACAACGTAAAGCAGAAATGCAAGATATGCAGTCGGGGGAAAATGGACGTACTCAATTAGAGTTTGTGATTCCCGCCCGTGGTTTAATTGGTTTCCGTGGTGACTTTATTCGCATGACCAAAGGTGCCGGTATCATGAACCATAGTTTCCATGAATATCGTCCTTTAGTAGGAGACTTAGAAACCCGTTACAACGGTGTACTTATTTCCTTTGAAGAGGGGGTTTCTACTTTCTACGCCATGAAAAATGCTGAGGATAGAGGGGTATTCTTTATCCATCCCGGTACTAAAGTTTATAAAGGCATGATTATCGGTGAGTGTAACCGCGCTCAGGATGTGGAAATTAATGTTTGTAAAACCAAACAGCTAACCAACCACCGCTCGGCCACTGGAGATGAGTTAGTACAATTACAAGCTCCCGTGGAAATGAATTTAGAACGTGCTTTAGAATATATCGGACCTGATGAGTTATTGGAAGTAACTCCCGAATCTATTCGCCTACGTAAAGTTAATACTAAGAAATTAGTTAAACGTTAATTTTTGTCACCGACAATCAATTACTCTGAGGGTTAACAACATCGTTAACCCTTTTTTTATGCTCAAAATCATTTATTTACCCCAACAAGATTTTATTTTAACTTAGGAAATATCCATAAAATCATACACAATATGTCCTTTCACTGGATCATTATTAACCACCACATAGCCCCTCTCCGACATTATCTGTAAACCCCTTTCCACTTGTTCAAAGGTTAAACCAGTATCCACCACCGCCCTAGTTACGGACAATCTACCATTATGATTACTGGCGGTTTGGGCTAATTTAACCATAATCTCTTCATTCGATAACGGCTTGTTTTTTTCCTGCTCTTGCGGGTTAACCTGCATTACGGGAGGATGTACGGAGGGTGTATAAAGTTGAGTTGGTGCATGAAAACCCCCTGCCAAATACTTTTCTTCAGGACTCATTCCCAATCTTCTTTGCATTTTCCAATTATGTTCAGCTACCATGTCGGGCATCAAAAACAGATCTAATATTTGTCCAATACCAAAAACGCCAAAAGTACATAACCAGAATAATCCACTCACATACTTTTTGTTATAAATACGATGTATTCCAGCAAAACCAGCCAACCAAAATAGCCAAAATAGGTAACTGGTGGGAACGTTATTCATCAATCTGCCTCCGAAAAAAATGCCAAAATAAAATATCTCTATAATTCCATTGTGACTTGTCTTTTTCTTTTTTGTGCCTTTTCCCTCATCCTAAACCACAGATTTTAAGATCAATCGATGGAGTCTGGGCTAATTTCATGCTTTTTTCGAGATGATAGATTACTTTTATTCGGCAGTAGATGCAAAATAAGACTTAGATTTTACGGGGTCATTTACCATGGTTTTGTCCCCTTCTTGCCAGTCGATGGGGCATACTTCGTCTTGGTGGGATTGCACATACTGAATGGCTTTTAATACTCTCAGGGTTTCATCTACACTGCGACCAAAGGAAAAATTATTAATGGTCATGTACTGAATCAAGCCTTCTGGGTCAATGATGAATAAACCTCTCAAAGCTATTCCCGCTTCTGGTTCTAGGACTTCGTAGGCGGTGCTAATTTCTTTTTTGAGGTCTGATACCAACGGGTAATTTATGTCACCGATGCCCCCTTGTTTTCTCTCGGTTTGAATCCAAGCCAGATGGGCAAATTCACTATCCACCGATACTCCTAGTATTTCGGTATTGAGACTGGTAAATTCTTCGTGGCGATCGCTAAAGGCGATTATTTCTGTCGGGCAAACGAAGGTAAAATCGAGGGGATAAAAAAATAAAACAACATATTGATCAAGATAGTTAGACAATTTCACCATTTGAAATTCTTGGTCAACCACCGCCGTAGCCATGAAATCGGGTGCTTTTTGTCCTACTCGAATTGTCATAATACCATCTAACCAATAAGTTTGCTCCCGTATATTTTACCTTAGTTATAGTAAAGTGCGATCGCTCAGGATTTCATAACCCGTTTCGGTAACTAAAACCGTATGTTCAAATTGAGCAGATAATTGATTATCTTTTGTAACCACCGTCCAACGATCACCCAGTAATTTGGTATGCTTAGATCCAGCGTTGATGATAGGTTCAATCGCCAAAGTCATCCCTGCTTTTAACTGTACATTAGGTAAATTATTAGTGCGTACATTAAAAACCGAAGGCTCTTCATGGAGTTTACGCCCTACCCCATGCCCTACAAAATTTTCCACCACCGTATAACCATGGCTTTCCACATAATCTTGCACCGCCCCAGCAATGTCCATTAGATAATTCCCAGCCTTAACCTGTTCAATGCCTTTATACATGGCATTTTCCGCCACTTCCAATAGTTTGCGGGTACTACGCTTTACCTTACCCACAGGGAAAGTAATACAAGAATCCCCATGAAAACCATGGTAAAAAGCCCCCGTATCAACCTTAACAATATCCCCCATTCTAATTACCTTATCACCACGAGGAATACCATGGACAACCTCCTCATTGATACAGGCACAAATAGAAGCAGGAAAACCGTGATAACCCTTAAAACTAGGTGTTGCCCCCATTTCCCTAATTCTTTTTTCCGCATATTCATCTAAATCCGCCGTAGTCATCCCCGCCTGAGTAATTTCCTGAACTTCCTTTAATACCGTTGCCACAATTTTGGCAGATTGACGCATAATGGCAATTTCCGCCTCATTTTTAATGGAAATACCCTTCCCCGTTTTTTCCATCGGCGGTAATCCTTTGGTTTTAGGTTTAGCAAAAAATAATTTTTCTAAGAGTTTCATAATTTATTTGCGGTGTAGGATAAAGTTTTCTGCGTTGGTTAAGGGATGGGGAAAGGAAATTTTATTTTCCATTGTTAATTCTCAATTATCTATTACCTAAAGGTATTTTTTAAGAATAGGTAATAACTTTTGTTTTGTCTGCTCTGGTGCTTTGTCAAGGGGAGTAAAAATAGAACTTTTGAGAGCCGAATGGGCTTCCGACTCAAAGGGATTCGCCACAATGAGTTTTACTGTTTCCCTAATAATTTTTTGAGCATTAGTAGCATTTTGATGGAGATTATTAATCACTGTTTCCACCGTAACATGATCGTGATCTGGATTCCAACAGTCATAGTCCGTCACAAGGGCAAGGGTAGCGTAAGCAATTTCTGCTTCTCTGGCAAGTTTTGCTTCGGTTAAATTGGTCATGCCAATAATACTTGCACCCCAACTGCGGTATAAGTTTGACTCGGCAATGGTGGAAAATGCGGGTCCTTCCATACAGATATATGTACCCCCTTGATGGAGATCCACATCAGGAAAATTAAGGTTAGTAATGGCTTGGGCGAGGGTATTTCCTAATTTTTTACAAACGGGATTACCAAAGCCAATATGGGCAACGATTCCTTCCCCAAAAAAGGTGGCGATGCGTTGAGAAGTGCGATCAATAAATTGGTCAGGGATGACAAAATCAAGGGGTTTTATTTCTGCTTGTAGGGAGCCTACGGCGGAGGCGGAGATGATATAGTCAATTCCTAGTTGCTTCATGGCGTGGATATTTGCCCTAAAAGGTAACTCGGTGGGTAAAAGATGATGATTTCTACCATGACGAGCCAAAAAGGCTACCCTTGTGCCATCTAATGTACCGATGATGATGTTATCGGAGGGTTTCCCAAAAGGAGTGTCTAAACTAACTTCCGTAATGTCTTCGAGGGCTTCCATTTTATATAAACCACTACCGCCAATGATGCCGATTTTGACTGTTTCCATTGTACTGTTACACTTTTGAGGATCAAGGTTATATTTTACGGTAAAATATGACGGATAAAATCAAAGCATTAGCAAAAAAAGATGAATCAGAAAAAAAGTGTTCTCAAATTAATGGTGGTTTATCTGATTTTAACCCTAATTGCGATCGCCATGCTTTTCCCTCTATTATGGTTATTGGGAACATCTTTTAAATCAGCAGGGGAGGACATTTTCAGCTTTCCGCCGAACTTTATTCCCGAACAATTTACCCTAGAAAACTTTATCTCAGTTTGGCAAAACTACCCCTTTGAAACCTATCTTTTAAACAGTGTAATTGTCGCTGTTTTAACGGTTACTTTTAATCTTATATTTTGTTCTCTGGCGGCCTATCCTTTAGCAAGGTTAGACTTTAAAGGAAAAAAATTAATTTTTATCCTCGTGGTTGCCACCATCATGATTCCCTTTCAGATTGTCATGATACCCCTTTATATCTTGACCGTTCAATTTGGGCTCAGAAATAGTTATCTCGGAGTCATTTTACCTAACCTAGCCTCTGCATTTGGGATTTTTCTTCTTAAACAAGCCTTTGAAGGAGTACCAAAAGAATTGGAAGAAGCATCACGGATTGATGGTTGCACTGAATTGGGCATCTGGTGGCACATCATGTTACCAGCTATTCGCCCCGCCACCGTTACCCTCGCCATTTTTGTTTTCATTGGGGCATGGAGCGACTTTTTATGGCCTCTGATTGTTTTAGATCGCCCTTCTTACTATACTTTACCCCTAGGGGTGGCAACCCTTGCTAGTTCCCTTGATTTAAACTGGCGCTTGATTGCCGCTGGTTCGATTATTTCCATTGCCCCCGTGATGGTTTTATTTATCCTCCTCCAAAAATACATCATTCCCAGTGATGCTAGTAGTGGGGTTAAAGGTTAGGAATTTTATTCGGCAATACCATATTGTCCTACGGCTCTTTGTAAACTATTTAGGGATTGGTTATAACCGATAATTGCTTGTAAAAAGTTGCCCCTAGCCTCAGTTAATGCCCTTTGAGCATTGATAACATCGGTTTGGGTGCCGACCCCCGCTTGAAAGCGTAATCGAGCTAATCTGAGGCTTTCCGTGGCGGTGATGGCGGCTTGTTCGGTGGTGGAAATATTTTCTTTATTGGCCGCCAAGTCATTAAAAGCAGTTTCCACTTCTAATCTAATGGCACTTTTGCGATCGCCAAAATTATTTTCATCAATAGCAACGGATATTTCTTCCTGCTGCGCCCTAGCTTGGCTTTCTCCTCCGTCCACAAAACGCCATTGTAATCTAGCTCCAATATTGTAACCATCACTGTAGCCCGTTACACCCAAGGGACGACTATCAGCAAAAGTAGTATTAAAATTATAGTTAGCAAATAGATTTACTTGGGGTCTTCTTTGGGAAAGAGCGATTTCCCTATCCTGCCTACTGATTTCCCTTTGAGCCAAAATTTGGTCTAACTCCTGTCGGTTTTGATAACCTAAAACGATACTTTCTTCTAAGGGTAAAGTCCATTCCCCTCTTTCTTCTACTTCATCGGCGGATGAGTATTCTACCGTTTCAGGTACTCCCACCACTCTGGCTAATTCTCTACGGGCGTTTTTTTGCTCCGCCATAGCCCTTGTGAGGGCTTGATTAGCGTTAGCCAAATCTACTTCTGCTTGTAATACATCAAAACGAGTACCTAAACCAGCCCTTTCCAAAAGTTGAGCATCTCTGAGGGTTTGGGTAAAGTCTTCCACGGCTGCTTGGGCAATGTTTACTTGGGCATCATTATTTTGTAGCTGATAATAGGCTCTGGATACTTCAAAGGTAGTATCTTGGGTTATTTTATCGACTTCTAACTGACTAAATCTTATTTCTTCTTGGGCTCTGTTGATAGTGGCACTAATGCGTCCCCCGGTGGAAAGTCGATAGCCTACCTCAACCCCTGCCCCCGCACCAAAAGTATGGGTATTGCCAAATAGTCCAGAGGTTTGATTTCCTGAGAGACTAGCATCAGCATTACCATCCACAAACACTCTTTCTTGGGCTTGGGCTGCTCTTAGGGATTCATTAGACCTTTGTAATTCTAGTTTAGCTCTTTGTAAGTTTCTATTGTTCTCTAGGGCTATGGCAAGGACTTCTTCTAGGGTGATGGGGGTTAAGCCTTCAATCCTTACTTCTTGGGGTTGACTAGGGCGTAATAATAAGTCACGGCTAGAGGTTGATATGTTAGCCTCGGAGGAGTTTGATTCTTGAGCGGATGTATTAGTAGCCCATCCAAAACCTATAATTAAAAAACTTAGAACAAAGTTTAAACCCTTTTTATAAAACATTACTATCTAAAAATGACTTTCCAAAGTGATTATATTTCATTTTAACTGTTTTGGTGTTCATCAATTAGAGGTTATTGATGGAGGTTAGGGATCTTCATATCTCAAAAAATAAAGTTTATTTAAAATTTTGTTTGATAATTAATTGTTTCTTGGTTTACGCTTTTTTTATGAATAAATTGTTTAAGATTATTAGTTTTTTAATTTTATTTGGCGGAGTGATTATTATTTTATCTCCCCTTTTTGTGGTTTTATATACTTCTTTCTTTAAAATAGAAAATCAAGTTACTCGTTTTACTTTTGAGTATTATCTTCAAGCATGGGAAATGGGAGATTTTGTTTTAGCTTTTTTAAATTCAGCTCTAGTGGCGATCGCCGTTACTTTTTCTCAAATAGTTACCTCTGCTTTAGCTGGATATGCTTTAGCTAGAATGGAGTTTAGGGGCAAAAATTTTATTCTTTTATTAATAATCGCCACCTTAGTTATTCCCATCCAACTATTAGTAATTCCCATATTTTTAATTCTCAGAAATGCCCACTTAATTAATACCTATTGGGCTTTAATTCTACCTAGTGCCGCCAACGGATTTGGTATCTTCTTAATGAGACAATATTTTCGCACCATACCCATCGAATTAGAACAGGCCGCCGAATTAGATGGGGCAAATCGATTACAAATTATCTGGCACATTCTTTTACCCCTCGCTAAACCCGCCGTAATTACCTTATTTTTGTTTACCTTTATCGGGGAGTGGAATGATTTATTTAAACCCCTCGTATTTACCAGTAATCCCCAACTAAAAACCGTTCAATTAGCCCTTGCTTCTTTCCAAGAACAATTTACCAGTAATTGGTCACTGTTAATGGCCGGGGTAGTTATTAGCACCATTCCCGTAATTTTGTTATTTATTTTGGGACAAAAACAATTTATTGAAGGTATTGGCACCACAGGTCTAAAAAATTAAAGAATTTTTGCGGTTAATTTTGGTTAAAATATCTATAACAGAGTGTCTATAAATTGAAAATGCTACCTAAAATCAAAGTTTTAAAACCTGAAGGAATTTTTGACGGTGTAAAGGCTAATGAATTTCGTCAAAACATAAATCAATTCATTAGTGAAGGAACTATTTATATTCTGGTGGATTTTAAGAGGGTAACTTTTATGGATAGTTCAGGGTTAGGGGGTTTGGTACAGGCACTCAAAAGTATTCGTACTGTCAATGGACGTTTATTTCTCATGGCTCTTAATGATCAAATTACCATGTTATTTGAGCTAACAAATATGAAACAGGTTTTTGAAATTATTGAGGATAAATCTGAGTTAGCGGCTAAATTTCCTGATTAATCTCTTTCAAGTTTTTAATTTCCATGGGTACATATTTTTTTGCTAAATTTATGGTTGCGTCTTCTCAAAACTCTAGCCTACAATGGCTATAGATACAAAACTTTACAATTTATAATGATTGATAACCAAAAAAATCGAGAGCTTGAAGACGTACAGGAAGACAAGCAAAAAGAAGAAATTCTTTGTCCCCATTGTAAAAGAACTGCTACCAATGGTATTAAGTGTAAGGGAATATGTGTGGCGGATAGTGATTATTAGGTTAGCTTTTGTTTGTGCGAAAATTCTTCACAGGCCCCAATGCTAACCCAGCTAGTGGCACCGTCGGCAAAGTGTTCTTTTTTCCAAATAGGGGCATTATGTTTCAGGGTATCAATGGCATACTGACAGGCTTCAAAGGCTTCTCCACGATGGGGGCATCCCACCGCCACTAATACACTTATATCTCCAATGGCTAGTTTCCCTGTACGATGGTGGATAACGATGGTTTTTGTTTCTTGCCACTGCTTATAAATGCGATCGCAAATTAAACGAAAAATATTAATTGCCATGGGTTCATAGGCTTGATACTCTAAATATTTAACAGCTTTTCCCTCGGTTTGATTCCGCACGGTGCCACTCATTAAAACCACCGCGCCATTTTCGGGAGACTCCGCCAATTTATAAACATCCTCCACACATAAAGGAGCAAAAGTAATTTTTAGGGATTCTGAAGGAGTGGCAATCACCCGGGATAATTCCGCCATGGATATAAACTGTGACTATCTTTATTTTTCAAATTATATACGGTAACGAAAAAAACCAAAAATAGATCTTTCTCAACTTGTAATCACAGCTTGTTTCGTCCTTGTTTTAGTTAAGATAAAAGAAAAAATAACCCACCGCCAAAATAATTATGAAAACGCAATTAATAGGTTTAAAAGCCGACGACTTTAGACATCCCCTCGACTTAGAAGCTACAAAAAATTTAAAACAGTTACCCGGATTAGACATCGCCATGAGGGGTATTTTAGGTTCGGTGGCAGAAGATTTTTTTTATCTTAATAACATTGCTTCTAGTATTTTAATCAGTGATAAACAACTTCCCCATCTTCATCAATTATTACTCAATGCCTCCTCTATTCTTGACATAGAAGCCCCTCAACTTTATATAAAACAAAATCCTGTACCCAATGCTTATACCCTTGCCATTCGGGGTAAAAAACCTTTTATGGTTATTCATACATCTTTACTAGAAATTTTGACCGATGAAGAAGTAGAAGCGGTAATCGCCCATGAATTAGGACATTTGAAATGTGAACATGGAGTATATCTTACCCTTGCAAATTTAATCGTTTTGGCAACGGGGTTATTGCCTAGTTGGGGTAGTATTTTGGCTCAGTCGATGCAAAGTCAATTATTACAATGGTTACGCTGTGCTGAATTTAGTTGCGATCGCGCAGCGTTATTAGTCGCTCAAGATCCCAAAATTGTGATGTCTGTACTCATGAAACTAACGGGAGGCTCACCATCCCTTGCTTCTAAGTTAAATTTAGATGCTTTTATGGAACAAGTGAAAGATTATCAACAAATGAGCAACACCGACATCGGAGATATGCTCAAAGATATGCAGACAGCCCAATTAACCCATCCTTTACCTATTTTACGAGCAAAGGCGATCCAAAATTGGTCCAGTTCTCCTGAATATGACAACTTGCTAGAAAGAGAAAAAGTTAGTTATAATAGTGAGCGTCATGCCAAGGGCGGATGGCGAAATTGGTAGACGCACCACACTCAAAATGTGGCGGCTTCGGTCGTGCGAGTTCGAGTCTCGCTCTGCCCACTACAAAATAATCACTCCTTTAAATTTGGTATTTGGGGGTGATTTTTGCTTTATTGGTCAAAATTTCGTGGGTAATTGACCATTCGCTCCAGTTCATTGTCAGAATTGCCAAAAGGTCGTAAGATACAAAGGTTATTAGATTTATGACCCTGATACTAAATGTCGTTTTCCAAAATCTTAATTGCTAATCGAGGCGAAATTGCCCTACGAATTATCCACAGTTGCGAAGAAATGGGAATAGCCACCGTTGCGGTTCATTCTACCATTGACCGTGATTCCCTCCATGTAAAATTAGCAGATGAGAGCGTTTGTATTGGTCCTCCTCCTAGTAACAAAAGTTATTTAAATATTCCTAATATCATTTCTGCGGCCTTGACAAGGGGGGCTGAAGCTATTCACCCCGGTTACGGATTTTTGGCGGAAAATGCCCGTTTTGCCCAGATATGTGCTGACCATCAATTGACTTTTATTGGACCTCGTCCTGAATCTATCACCTCCATGGGAGATAAATCCACGGCAAAGAAAACCATGGAACAGGCAGGAGTACCTACGATTCCGGGTAGCAAGGGTTTATTATCCGATGAGCAAGAAGCCCTGAGAATGGCGGCAGAAATTGGCTATCCTGTAATCATCAAGGCTACTGCTGGGGGTGGTGGTAGAGGAATGCGTTTTGTTCATCAAGAGTCTGATTTGGTGCGTCTTTTCCATGCGGCACAAGGGGAAGCGGAGGCGGCTTTTGGTAATGGGGGGGTATATTTGGAGAAGTTTATTGAGTTACCCCGTCACATTGAGTTTCAAATTTTAGCGGATAGTTATGGTAATGTGGTACACCTTGGGGAAAGGGATTGTTCGATTCAAAGAAGGCATCAGAAGTTGTTGGAGGAAGCACCTTCGGCGATTTTAAATCCTAAGTTACGTCAAAAAATGGGACAGGCGGCGGTGAAGGCGGCTAAGTCGATTAATTATGTGGGTGCTGGTACAGTGGAGTTTTTGGTGGATAAATACGGTAATTTCTATTTTATGGAAATGAATACCCGTATCCAAGTAGAGCATCCTGTGACGGAGATGATTACTGGGTTAGACTTGATTAAGGAACAAATTGCGATCGCCCAGGGAGAAAAGTTATCATTCTCTCAAAAGGATATACAATTTCGGGGTCATGCCATCGAATGTCGTATCAATGCAGAAGATCCTAACCATGATTTTAGACCAAATCCGGGGAAAATTATCGCTTATTTACCTCCCGGGGGGCCCGGGGTACGCATGGACTCTTTTGTTTATCCTGACTATCAAATTCCTGCCTATTATGATTCTTTAATTGGTAAATTGATTGTTTGGGGTGAAGATAGGGCAACGGCTATTAAGAGGATGAAACGTGCTTTGAGGGAATGTGCTATTACGGGAGTGCCTACCACCATCGAATTTCATCGCAAAATTTTAAATCATCCTGAGTTTGTGGCGGGAAATGTTTATACTAATTTTATTGAAGAACATTTTTTTAAATAGAGTAAAAACCTTTTTTCCCATTGCTGAGATTAGTTTCACCATTTATTAAAAAACGATCATATTTTAGAGAGAAACAATGGCAAATTTAGAAGCACTTTTGCGGATGGCTGAGGATGAATTAACCCAATATAGTACCACGGCTCGTAAAATTGAGAAGTTACGCCGTAAAATAGGCATTGCTCTTCCTTACAATCAACAACAACAATTAAAACAGGAATTGTTAGAAAAGAAGCCCAAGGGTTTTTTGTTTAAAAAGATAGAAGAAAGCCGTCAAAGTTTTGCTCTGCCTTTTTGGGGCATTGCTGGGCTAGGTTTATTATTTGGCATATCTTCCCAACAGTATCTTGATTTTATCGCAACGGCGATCGCCCTTCCCATTGCCATCAAAATTCAGCAACTAGGTTGGAAGTTAGAAGCCCAAACTCTATTACTCAAAACCTTTGAAGATATTGAAGACAGAATGAAGAATAGTTAAGATTTAAAGTTCATGGGTTGTTATATGTATTTGTTGCCGTTTTTATTTAACCCTAGTTATCTTTTTTGCGTCCTGAATCCACTGCTCTACAAGGGATATGGAAGGACAGAGATCTTTTCTTTTAAAGGTTGATACCTGTAGGCGCATAACTTGACGGTGTAGTTGTGGTGCGGAAGTAGTGCTCAGGTGGTGCAAGGAAGGAATACCAGCATGTAGTAACAAACCGCAATATTTCGTTCCAATACTCTGCGCACAGGCTAAATTAGATAAAGCAACCCACTTACTGAGTAATTTTATATTTAATCCCGTGTTACGGGCTAGTAATTGTTTTTTTTCTTCGCTGGTGGTTTTTTTTAACAAATCTATGTTGGTACTAATTCCTTCTGATTGTAGTTGTTTTACATCTAGGGGATGAATTCCGGGTAGCTGGGCGATCGCAACGGAAAGTATCATAATAAAGAATAGAATAAAATTATGGAGATTTTGTTATTTGAAATCATAAATAACATTTTTACATACTAAATAAACTAAAATTTAACTGACTCCAATCCTCGTTAATGCTCCATGGCTAATAACTATAAATTTCCCTCCCCTCTACACAAAATTTGGTTAAATTGGACATTGAAAACCAAGCTCGGTTTTTCCTTTGCTGTGTTAACCTTTTTTATCTCTATTATTTTTAGTTTAATAGTAGGACAACAGGTAAAGCATCAGGTAGAAAAAGAACAAACTCTTTTCTTACAACAAATAAATCGAGAATTATTAACTACCTTTCAACAGGGAATGTTGGAACGTTATAAAAATATTAGTAATATAGCGGTATTATCTGAATTTCGCTCTATACAAAGGAATGATGGGGCAAGACGGGTTTTACTTAATCAGTTACAAGAAAGCTACGATAATTATGCTTGGATTGGCTTTGCTAATGATGAAGGTATCGTAGAAGTTAGTACCCAAAAAATGTTGGAGGGGGTAGATGTTAGCGAGCGCCCTTGGTTTGTGGAGGGGCTACAATCTTCTTTTGTGGGAGATGTCCATGATGCTAAGTTGTTAGGGAAGATACTTCCTCCCCCAGACGATGGAGATGTACTTAGATTGTTGGATATATCTACCCCTGTATATGACAATAATGAGCAGTTGATAGGGGTATTGGGGGCGCATCTGAGTTGGGAGTGGGTAAAGTCTTTGGAAGATAGCCTGATGAGAAATATAGGGGAAGAGCAGGAAGTTGATATTTTGATTGTTAGTGAGGATGGGGATATTCTTCTAAATTCTGGGGAAAAAACTATTTTTGACGGAGGGTTTTTTTTAGAGTCAGCGTCGGGAAATAATGGTTATGTGACTAAAAAGGCAGATATTGATGGTAGTGAGTATTTAATTAGTTATGGAGTTGATGATGGTTATTTAGATTATCCTGGTTTAGGGTGGCGAGTGGTAATAAAAAAAGAAAGTGCGATCGCCTTTAGACCTGCATATAATTTACAAATACAAATCCTATTATGGGGTTTATTTTTAGCCAGTATTGCTTCGGTGGTGGGTTGGAAAATAGCCGATAGAATTACTAAACCTTTATTAAATCTTAGTAAACAAGCAAAGATTATTACCGAGGGAAATCGAGAAACCCCAATCAAAGTATATCAAGGAAAAGATGCGATCGCCCTTTTATCCTCTAGTTTAAATGAACTTGCCCATACCTTACTAGAGCAAGAAAAAAGCCTAAAAGAAATTAATCAAAAATTAGAGCAAAAAGTAGAAGACCGTACAAAAGAACTAGAAAAAGCCAAGGAAATGGCAGAAAAAGCCAATCGGGCTAAAAGTGAATTTCTGTCGAGTATGAGCCATGAATTGAGAACACCCCTTAATGCTATTCTAGGATTTGCTCAACTGATGGAAGATGACCAAAATTTAAGCCCTGAGAATAAAGAAAATTTAACCATTATTAGTACCAGTGGAAAACATCTACTCTCACTAATTAACGACGTTTTGGACTTATCGAAAATTGAGGCGGGGGAAATTACCCTCAATGAAAATCTTTTCAATATTCGAGAGATGTTAGCCTCCATTGAGTCAATGTTGCAAATCAAAGCCACAGAAAAAAATCTGCAACTAAAATTCCTCTTACAAGAAAACTTACCAGAATACATTATCACCGATGAAGGAAAACTCAGACAGGTATTGTTAAACCTTCTTAGTAACTCCATCAAATTTACTAAAAAAGGTACTGTCAGCTTATGCGCAGAATTGTCTAATCCTCAAACCCTCCACTTTAGAATAGAAGATACGGGGGTGGGCATTGCCCCCGATGAAATGAGCAAATTATTTTCTAGCTTTTTTCAGTCTCAATCGGGGCGCCAATCTCAACAAGGTACTGGTTTGGGTTTAATTATTTCCCAAGAATTTATCCATCTAATGGGGGGAAGTATTCAAGTTACCAGTGTCATTAACAAAGGTAGTATCTTTGATTTTACTATCTCCTTTTCCCCCGCCCAAGCTAATCCTAAAATCATTCAACCCATAGAAGACAATCATCAAAAGCTACGGCTAGCATCTAGTCAATCTATGTATCGTATTTTGGTGGTGGATGATAATGAAAGTAATCGTAAACTATTGACTAAACTATTGATTCCCGTTGGTTTTCAAGTCAAACAAGCAGAAGATGGTATAGAGGCGATCGCCCGTACCCAAAAATGGTATCCTCATCTGATATTAATGGACATCGGTATGCCTAATATGAATGGGGATGAAGCCACCAAAATCATCAAGAAATGGAGTCATGAAAATAATCAAAGTATCATCATCATTGCCCTCACTGCCCATGCCTTTATGGAAGAAAAACAGGCAATTCTTGCCTCTGGGTGTGATGATATTATCAGTAAACCATTTTCCCATGGGGTTTTATTAAATAAACTCAAGCACTATCTAAACCTAGAATATACCTTTGAAAACTCCAGAAATATCAACAGGGATACCGTCATTGACAAAGAAACCTATATTCAACTAGACGACTGCCCCAAAATTTTAATTGCCGAAGATAACCAAGTTAACCAAAAATTGTTAATTAGTCTTATTAAAAAAATAGGCTATAAGGTAGATGTGGCTAATAACGGAGTAGAAGTTATCAGCGCCCTTGAAAAAAGGGAATATGACCTCATTTTTATGGATATGGAAATGCCCATCATGGACGGTTTAGAAGCCACCCAGAAAATTTATCAAGTAGCTACCCGTGAAAAAAAATTACCCGTGGTTGTGGCTATGACAGCCAATGATGATGATGACAGTCGGGGTAAGTGTTTTGATGTGGGCATGAGTGACTATCTCACTAAACCTATTAACTTTAAACAATTGGATAGAGTTATCAAAAAATATGTAGTTAGATAATTAGGCTTTGATGAATAAATGGGATGGCTAGGGGAAATAGACAATTAGCAATGATCAATTTCTATTTACTTTAATTGGTGAGGGTTGCCAATACTTTTACTTGAAATTCACTTTCAAAAATAGGTTTTTTATACTCTAAATTCCACAACTCCAAGGCACAATCATCATCTTTTTTAGTGGGAATTAGTTGTAAATGTAGTTTTTCGTATTCTTGATCATATTTACACTCCAAATCCCGAATAGCCCCTATTTGACGGCGATCAAGGGCGATCGCAAGGCGTAATATCGCACTCATTTGCTTAATTATTTTACGATTATCATGGGCTAGGGAATAATAAGACTCATGTTTTCGTTTGGGCTTACTTTTGCGATGATAACGGGCAATTTGGGCAATAATTTCCACCTCAATTTCCGTAAATCCTAAAAGTTCGGCATGGCGTATTAAATAATAAGAGTGTTTATGGTGTGCCCCATGGGAAATGTATAAACCGCAGTTGTGCAAAATAGCTGCCGCCCAAAGATATTCCCTTTCTTTTTCTCCCCAATCATGTAATTGTCCTTGGGTTTGGTCAAAAATTTTGAGGGCAAATTGAGCAATTCTTTCCCCGTGGGGTAAATCTACCTGATATTTATGGGCAATCTTCATCACGCTACGGGCGCGCACATTGGTTTGAAATACTAAACGATTTTCAATATAACCATTTTGTAACATCCAATCAACGATAATTCCTTCCCGTAAAGCCCTTTCGCAAATAGTAATGGAATCGATTTCTAACATGGTCATGGCTTCGAGTAAAATCATGATACCCGGTACAATAATTTCTGCCCGACGTTCAGACATTCCCGACATAGAAGCCCTTTCGTCATAATCCATTTTGAGCATTTTGCCTAAGATTTGCTCTATCTTTTTCTTAGGAATTTCATAACCATTAAGGGGATTTGGCTCACTACCTTGGGTTTCCATGGCATCGATGATGGCGATGGTTTCAATGGTGCCTGATGTACCCACTAGGAGGGGTTTTTCTCCTTGTTTCAGGGCGTTTTTAAACTCCTCCACGGGGCGCTCTAGCATACCCCTGATATAGGCTTTTAAACGGATAAATTCTTTTTCACTAATGGGGTCGGTGCTGATAAAATCTTGGGATAGTCTAACGGCTCCCACTTTGGTACTACTGAGGTGACGGGTTTCTTGACTATCGGCGAGTACCATTTCCGTAGAGCCTCCCCCAATGTCGATGAGACTATGGACTCCACCGCCAAAGTCCATTCCTGATAGTACCCCCAGATATATTCTTCTGGCTTCTTCTTGTCCTGAAATTAGGTCAACTTTAATGCCTAATTCTGATTCAATCTGGTTCAAAAATTCGATGCCGTTGGGGGCTTCTCTGGTGGCGCTGGTGGCCACGGCAATGATCTGATCTACTTTTAGGCTATCGGCTAAGTCTTTACACCGTTTTAGGGCAGATAATGACCGCTCCATGGCTTCTGGGGTTAGGTTACCATTCTCTAAGTTGCGATCGCCCAGTCTAACGGTATCTTTTTCTTTGGCAATAATGGTAAATGAGGGGATTTGAGCGTTTATTTTTACTACCACCATATGAATGGAGTTTGTGCCAATATCGATCGCCCCTAGGGTACAATCTTGGAGAGGATGAGAACTATTTAAGCTCTGATAGGCAATAGATTGATTATTAATATTTACCATCGTGTAATAGTTGATAATTGATAGTGGACAATGGATAATTAAACTTTAGTTCATTTTGCCTTCGTTATTTTCGATTTTTTACAAGGGATTTAAATAATTCCTCATAAAGTGCGATCGCCCCTTCAAAAGAATAATTAATCTCCGCATACTTACGCCCCGCCCTACTCATCTGGGCTACAAGCTCTCGATTATGGTAAAACTCCTCAATTTGTTTCGCCAAAGCCTCGGCATCTTCTGGGGGAATAACCACCCCACCCCCACTTTCTTTGATAGCTTGGGCAGCGGTGCCAGACTCAGGCACAGAGCCAATAATCACACAACCACTAGCCAGCAAAACAGGAATTTTTGAAGGTAAATTAAAATCAATCACATTACTTTTTTGAGTCACCATGCCAATTTCCACCGCCCCCAACATTTCGGGTAATTTTTCCCTTGGTTGAAATGGCCTTAATAAAACATTGTCACAATCCAACTCCTGCCGATATTTTTCCAACCTTGCCAAAGCCTCTTCTTTACCCACAATTACCACCATCAAATCATCCAAGTGCTTCAACTTTTGGGCTGCTTCCATTAAAATTTCGATGGGTTGAGTAAGGGCGATATTACCAGAATAGATAACAACAAATTTTCCCTGCAAACTATTTTCCTCAATAAAATAGCTATCTTTTTTTGCCACAGGTTTAATAAAATCCACATCCACCCAGTTAGGTATCTTGATAATTTTATCAACATCTACATTTTTTTTTGCTAAATTTTTGGTAAAACCATCAGCAATAACAGAAATTTTATCAGCTTTTTGATAAGCAAATTTTTCTAAAATAGAAAAGATTTTAATTAATTTTTCATTAGTTAATAATCCCACATGAACCGCCGCATCAGGCAAAATATCTTGTAAATTAACAACCAAAGGAGAACCATATATCTTACTTAAAAAATACGCAGGAATAATGGCAGGAAGCCCTGGAATAGTAGAAATAATGATTTCTGGTTGCCAACACTTTAATCCTTGCCAAAAACTAAAAAAAGCAAAACTAATCTCAAACATTGCTCGATTAATAAAACTTCTTTTTTGACTTGCCCATACATAGGAACGATAAATTTTAACCCCATTTTTTTCTTCTTCTGTATAAATTTTGCCCCGATAATCTGGATAAATTTGACTCTCAGGATACCAAGGCATGGCAGTTAAAACCCTTACATCATGTCCATTTTTTGCTAATCCTTCCGCTAGTTCTGTCATTAGGGGGGCAATGCCAATGGGTTCGGGATGATAGTTGTAAGAGTAAATTAAAATACGCATTATTTAAATACAGGTATATATTTTTACTTAATGTTAAAGGATTAATTGAGTAATATTCAGGCTATTTATTAGTAATATTTATGGCTAGTTTTAAAAGATAAACATCATTTTAATATAGGGTTTGTTACAATTATGGGATATGTTTTTTATTCCCTCTTGCCTTCTGCTTATTATCTTTTAACTTTCCCACTAACATTTTTGTACACACAAAACGATAATTTTTATATTGATTAGCTAATAAATCATTTATTATTAGGATAATAATTAATCATAAAAGTCAATTTTAGCTAAATTTAGATGAAATGAAAAAAATATCCCGTTTAATAGTTGGTTTTTCCCTTGCTTGTTTACTGATTATTCTTCCTGCCTGTGGAGATAATACCCCCTCAAGATTTGAAGGGGCGCAACAGGAAAGCATTGATGCGGGGAGTCGCAATACGGCAGTATCCAGAGATGCGGAAAAAGGCTCTAGTTTTAACCGTTTCTTTCCTGTGAGTGAGGAAAATTATGAGCGAGTTTTTACCCAAGAAAAGGATGGCTTCGTGGAAGCTGTTTTAAAGGAATCGGGGCAAAATGTGGCAACCCTAGGGGTTTTTGATACCATTAGTAATCCCTCTGCGAAGGATGATTTTGTGGATAGTCAAGGGCAAATAGGGGGTTATCCTGTGGCGCAAAAAGGCTCAAGGGCAACGGCAGTATTAGTCGCCGATAGGTTTCAAGTAACGGTAAGATCAACCGATGATGGCTTCACCGTGGCAGATAGGGAGACTTGGTTAGGAAAGTTTGATCTCGATGGTTTAGCAAGTTTAAATTAGGAGCATAAAGAGTTATGAGTAAATCTATTTATGATTTGGTGGACAATTTACCTAAGCGTAATGTTACCACCATGGTATTAAATTCCCTTGATTTTGTGGTGCCGGGGCAATGGCAAAATCCCACTAATTTTGAGCAGATGATTCGGGATATTAGTAAAGAAACCGATGAAAAATGGATCCAAAAAATAGGCGATCGCGCGGTGTGGTTATACAATGATAAGACCCAAGGTTATCAAAATGCCCTATGGTTATATCAAACCGTAGATAAGGCTGATTCAGCCCTTGGTGCGGCGGCATTAGCTAATAAGGTAGGGGAAAAAATCGGTTTTCTTAGCTTTCTCAATAAATTAACCCCCAATAACCAAAAGGCACAGGCCCTGGATTTATCCATTAAATTGGTGGTGGAAGTTGTGGCTTTTTGCCAGATTAATGGTTTACCGGGGGATAGCATCGGCGATTTTGTTAAGGCTTTAAAGGAGTATGAAGGGGAAGCCCTTATGCGTATGGCAGCCTTGGTGTGTATTGATGGTTTAATTCCCTTTGGTCCTGATTTTATTTTGGCGGTCAAGTCCACTTTAGATAATTTAAGCCCCCAAGAGTTGTCTAGTAATGGAGCTTTTTCCAAGGTAAGTAAATTTATTCCGGGGGGTAATCCTGCGGGGCAGTTAGGCTTTATTAGCAAAAGTTTTGGAGCGGTAACTGGTTGGATGACAGGGTTTGTGGGCGATCGCAATTTAACCCAAGGTAAGGTGATGAAAAATTTACAAAGTTTTGTCGAATTCTCTGATAATCAACTCGATTATGTCGCCGCTTTTCTTGATATGTCCACCAACTATTTTGAACATACTGGCACCCAATCCATCGCCACTCGTCTAATACGTCGTGCCATGCTGGAGGTATAAAAACATTAACGAATCAAAAATAGAGGTTTACAAAATGTTGCGGTAGGAACTATCGTGATTAAATAGCCCCGTAATGGCTTTCTGACGGGGACTACGGTCTAGTTAAGAGTCTATAGGGGAATCCCCTCGCCTTTAGGCAGGGGAGGTTGAAGGCTTGGGTAATATATTGCCCACCATAGTCTATTCTATGGGCGATCGCCCCTGCCATCCATCAAGAAATTACCACTCTTCCCTTAGCCAAAATAAGGTATAATTTTAATACTGGTGTACTAAAACATTAGGTAAAATAAGATAGAAAATACCCTCTATACTAATTAAAGAAGAGTAGATAAAATAACTAAAAAATTATGGCTACAAGTACCAGCACACAAGGCTCAGACAAAGAAAAAGCCCTTAACTTAGTTCTCAGTCAAATCGAGCGCAACTTCGGGAAAGGAGCAATTATGCGCCTTGGGGATGCCTCTAAAATGAAAGTAGAAACCATTTCTAGTGGTGCATTAACCCTCGACTTAGCATTGGGTGGTGGTTTGCCAAAAGGGAGAATTATTGAAATTTATGGTCCTGAAAGTTCTGGTAAAACTACCCTAGCACTCCATGCGATCGCAGAAGTCCAAAAAGCAGGGGGAGTAGCCGCTTTCGTAGATGCTGAACACGCCCTAGACCCCAATTATTCCAGTGCTTTGGGAGTAGATATAGATAACCTACTTGTAGCCCAACCCGATAACGGAGAATCAGCCCTTGAAATTGTTGATCAACTGGTGCGTAGTGCCGCTGTTGATTTAGTGGTAATTGACTCTGTCGCCGCCCTTGTACCCCGTGCAGAAATTGAAGGGGAAATGGGAGATTTACAGGTGGGTTTACAAGCTCGTTTAATGAGTAAAGCCCTGAGAAAAATTGCGGGAAATATCGGTAAATCAGGCTCTACTGTTATTTTTCTTAACCAACTTCGTCAAAAAATTGGGATCAGTTACGGTAGCCCAGAAGTTACCACGGGGGGGACAGCTTTAAAATTTTATGCCTCCGTACGTTTAGACATTCGCCGTATTCAAACCCTGAAAAAAGGTAGTGAGGGGGAATATGGTATCAGGGCAAAAGTAAAGGTTGCTAAAAATAAAGTTGCTCCTCCTTTTCGTATTGCGGAATTTGACATCATTTTTGGTTCAGGAATTTCCCGCACTGGTTGTCTCCTTGATTTGGCAGAAAAAACCGATGTGGTTAGCCGTAAAGGGGCTTGGTATAGTTATGAGGGAGATAACATTGCTCAGGGTAGGGATAATGCGGTGCGTTATTTGGAGGAAAATCCTGAGTTAGCCCAAATTGTGGAGCAAAAGGTTAAAGAAAATCTTGATATTAACAATGTTAATTTTTCAGGCTCTAATAGTGATGACTATGACAGCGAGGAATAGAAAATAATTAATAGTTGATCCAACAATTTAGAATGGTTGGGGGGGTATTTTGCCCCCAGTCTTTTTCAGTTTCAAACCCATTGATAAGGGTGAGCATTATCTTTGACTGGTACATAAATCATTGAGGATTGCTATAGTTTAATTGATTGATATTTGTAATATAAAAAAAAGGGTAGTTTTGTTATGTTTAGTAAGGGAAACAAGGAAAGCAAAAGCGAAGTAAATCCTATTGTTGAAAATTTTAACCCAGCTAATTCTGGTAGTACGGATGTTGAGATGGATAAATCCTCTATTCCTATTCCTGATGATGTGATGAATGAGGAACAAATTCAAACGGTTAAGTTGGTGGAAAAAATTAGTGGTATTTTATCTCCTTATTTTATCGTTATTGTGGGATTATACCTTTCTGATGATAGTTTTTTGATTGGTTTTGTATTGGTAATTGTGGGTATTTTATCTCTGTTAAAAGTTTCTTTACAGGATATTGTGGGCTTGGTTAACAGGGTAAAGGCATTGATTGGCGCAAAGAATGATTAATCACTTGCTTAAAACTTTTTTCCTTGGAAATAAAGCAGTTTAAGAGCAAAAAAACTGATGAGCATTAGTAAAAATAGATCTTTACCGTTAATTGGTTGGCGAGAATATTTAGCACTACCACATTTAGGGGTAAAGGAGATTAAGGCAAAAATTGATACGGGGGCAAAAACTTCAGCCCTCCATGCTTTTAATGTCAAGATTGTGGAAAAGGAACATCAAAAAATTGTGGAGTTTGAAATTCATCCTATCCAAAAAGAGAATCAAACTTCTATTGTGGCTACGGCGCCTTTATTGGAATATCGCACGGTAAAAAATTCGGGGGGCGTGGCTGAAACTCGACCCGTAATTGAGACTAATGTTATTTTAGGTAATATTTCATGGGCGATCGCCCTTACCCTAACAAATAGAGACTCCATGGGCTTTAGAATGTTATTGGGTAGAGATGCCGTCAAAAATCGCTTTTTAGTAGATACAGGAAACTCTTTTCTTTTTAGCTCGTAGCTATTGAAAAATATTAATGTTTACAAGTAATTTTAACTTTGTTAATATACTCTGTTCCCTAGAACTTAGAAAGTATAGATTTTCATAAATTGCTTTTAGTTGTTGATCATCATTGGGTAATAAAAAACCTTCCTCAAATTGTTTTAACTCTTTTTTCTGTATATTATTAAGTCTTTTTATGCTAAGAGGATTTTCCATTCTTCTTTTCCATTTCTTTTTCCACACATCGAAAGATGAGCAATTGAAATGTAAAATAACAATATCATAAGCAATAGTATAATTGAGCAAAGTATTTTTTGTAGATGTAGGAAAATGGCATTTGAATCCAGTAATACTGCTGTTTAGTCTTGCCGCAGACTTTCCAATTATATAACCTCTAATATAACTTCGATTTTTCAATGATTTACAAAAAATATTTGCGAACTTAAATTTCAAGCGATAAATAATTTTTTGGAGTAGTAAACGAAAATAAGTCCAAGGATTGATTTTAAAGTTTTTTCCCAATCTAGTTAAAGGATGAACTTTAAATAAATTAATTTCTTGAATAGGATTAATATGATTTAAATTATAAGGAACTGCTTCCACTGCTGAAAACCTTACCACTTGGTTTCGTTGACTGGTTTTAGACAGTATTTCTTTAACAGATTTTCCATATACGTATATATACTCATCTACATCAATATGAATAATCCAATCAATGTTTTTAGAACGAGCGATACTTAAAGCAACTGTTGCGTTGGTTTCTTGTCGTTCTTCTACAGATAGTTTTTCCTTTTTTGCGTGTTGATTCCAGTATTCATTAGTACAGGGAATACAGATGATTTTTTTATTTTCTGCAAATTTTGCTATGGCTTCATCCTGCGGGTCATCAAAGAATATAATTAGGAAGTCAATCCCCATTTTAAGATGATACTCAATAAATGAAGATGTCTCTTCTAAAGAGGCTTTTACCGTTGAAAAAATACAAATGCTATCTAGTAAGATCTTCTTAGAAGTAGCCATAGACTTTAAATTATAGAATTTATGGGAATAAATTTTAGAACATAAACCATTTAGATCAAGTATAGGTAAAATCCCATGGACAATATCAAAGTATTATTTTTAGACATTGACGGTACCATTGCAGGGGAATCCAATAAAGTCAACCCCGAAGTAATCGAAGCCATCAAAAAAGTTCAGGCAAGGGGGGTACAAGTAGGACTTGCCACAGGGAGAATGTATTGCTCTGCCTATCGTTTTCACCAAGAAATAGGGGCTGATTTACCTATAATTTCCTATAACGGGGCATGGATACAAAACCCTGTTACGGGAGAAATGATTTCCCATCGTCCCCTCGACCACGAAGTTGCCCGAGAATTATTAGACTACTTCCGCTCCCATGAGGTAGAAATTCACGTTTACTTTAACGATCAACTATACGTAGATAAAGTCACGGAGAAAACTGATTCTTATATTGAGAGATCAGGAATTGTCGTTAATGTAGTAGATGATTTAAGTAATTTGTTGAGTCAATCCCCTACCAAACTACTAGCCCTAAGTCCTAATCCATCCCTCATTCGCTCACTATTGGATGACCTCAAGCAACGATATCACCAGCGTAATCTTTACCTTACCCAGTCCAATCCGACTTACCTAGAGGCAACCTCGGCTCATGTCCATAAAGGGGATGCTATTAAGTACCTAACAGAAAAAATACTAGGGTTATCCTCTGAGCAGGTAATGGCCATCGGTGACAATTTCAATGATTACACCATGATTGAGTATGCCCAAATTGGTATTGCCATGGGAGATGCCCCTGAACAATTAAAGGCGATCGCCACTTATACCACCGATAACGTAGAGAATAACGGAGTTGCCAAGATTATTTCCCAACTCAAATTTTGAGGAAAAAAGCGATTTTAATCCATACATAAAGAAAAGTAACAAAGCCTTGACTTTTGTCACGAAAAATTACGCCATGGGGCAATTGTAGCAATTGTTAAGCAAATTTTAAATATTGTTAAGCAAATCCCACAACAGGAGCAAATACCCATTATCATCATGGTTAATGTAGTAGTTTAAGTATTTGTCGAGAGAAGAATCACTCATGACAGTAACCCCTCAAAAAGAGGCGAAGGCTAAAGTAGCAGTTGACAAAAATCCGGTACCTACTTCTTTCGAGAAATGGGGCAAACCTGGACACTTTGATCGCACTTTAGCTAGAGGACCCAAAACCACCACTTGGATTTGGAATCTTCACGCCGACGCACACGATTTCGATAGCCAAACTAGCGACCTAGAAGATATTTCTCGTAAAATCTTTAGCGCTCACTTTGGTCATTTAGCAGTAGTATTTGTTTGGTTAAGTGGGATGTATTTCCACGGAGCCCGTTTCTCCAACTATGAAGCGTGGCTATCCGATCCCATGAACATTAAACCCAGCGCTCAACAAGTGTGGTCTATTGTAGGACAAGACATCCTCAATGGCGACATGGGCGGTGGTTTCCAAGGTATTCAAATCACATCTGGCTTCTTCCAACTATGGAGAGCCTCCGGTTTTACCAATAGCTATCAGCTCTATGTAACCGCCATTGGTGGTTTAGTCATGGCTGGTTTAATGCTCTTTGCTGGTTGGTTTCACTACCACAAAGCGGCTCCTAAACTAGAATGGTTCCAAAATGTGGAATCCATGATGAACCACCACCTCGCTGGTTTACTAGGGTTAGGCTCTTTGGGTTGGGCAGGGCACCAAATCCATGTATCTTTACCTATTAATAAGTTATTAGATGCTGGGGTTGCGCCTGCTGACATTCCTTTACCCCACGAGTTCATCCTCGATGCAGGTAAAATGGCTGAGTTGTATCCCAGTTTCGCCCAAGGTTTAAAACCATTCTTTACATTAAATTGGGGTGTTTACTCCGATTTCTTGACCTTCAAAGGTGGATTAAACCCTGTAACTGGTGGTCTTTGGTTATCTGATACCGCTCACCATCACCTTGCCATCGCAGTTCTCTTCATTATTGCTGGTCATATGTACCGCACTAATTGGGGTATTGGTCACAGCATGAAAGAAATTTTAGAAGGTCACAAAGGGCCCTTCACTGGTGAAGGTCACACTGGACTCTATGAAATTTTAACCACTTCATGGCACGCCCAATTAGCCATTAACTTAGCATTACTTGGTTCTTTAACCATCATCGTGGCACAACACATGTATGCCATGCCTCCTTACCCCTACCTTGCTACCGATTACGGTACACAGTTATCCATCTTTACCCATCATATGTGGATCGGTGGTTTCTTCATCGTAGGTGCTGGAGCTCACGCTTCCATCTTCATGGTTCGTGATTATGATCCTGCTAAAAATGTTAATAACCTCTTAGACAGAGTATTACGTCATAGAGACGCTATCATCTCTCACCTTAACTGGGTATGTATTTTCCTTGGCTTCCATAGCTTCGGTTTATACATTCACAACGATACCATGAGAGCTTTAGGTCGTCCTCAAGATATGTTCTCTGACAGTGCAATTCAGTTACAACCTGTATTTGCTCAGTGGATTCAGAACCTTCACACTGTAGCCCCTGGTGGCACAGCACCTTTCGCTTCCGCCCCCGTTAGTTATGCTTTTGGTGGCGATGTAGTGGCCGTAGGTGGCAAAGTGGCTATGATGCCCATTGCTTTAGGTACTGCTGATTTCATGGTTCACCATATCCATGCTTTTACCATTCACGTTACCGTGTTAATCCTTCTTAAAGGTGTACTTTATGCCCGTAGCTCCAGACTTATCCCTGATAAAGCTGAGCTTGGCTTCCGTTTCCCTTGTGATGGACCTGGTCGTGGTGGTACTTGTCAAGTGTCTGGTTGGGACCATGTGTTCTTAGGTTTATTCTGGATGTACAACTCCTTATCCATTGTAATCTTCCACTTTAGCTGGAAAATGCAATCGGATGTGTGGGGTACGGTGGCTCCCGATGGTACGGTTTCTCATATCACTGGCGGTAACTTTGCCCAAAGTGCAATCACCATTAATGGTTGGTTAAGAGATTTCCTCTGGGCGCAAGCTGCTAACGTAATTAACTCTTACGGTTCTGCTTTGTCTGCTTACGGAATTATGTTCCTCGCAGGTCACTTCATCTTCGCTTTTAGTTTAATGTTCCTATTCAGCGGACGTGGCTACTGGCAAGAATTAATCGAATCCATTGTATGGGCTCATAATAAACTCAATTTAGCCCCTGCAATTCAACCCCGTGCTTTGAGCATTGTTCAAGGTCGTGCGGTTGGGGTAGCTCACTATCTCTTAGGAGGTATCGTAACTACCTGGGCATTCTTCCTCTGTCGTATTTTGGCAGTGGGTTAGAAATGTAAAC
Organism: Cyanobacterium sp.; assembly: GCF_054166785.1. Taxonomy (NCBI): domain Bacteria; kingdom Bacillati; phylum Cyanobacteriota; class Cyanophyceae; order Chroococcales; family Geminocystaceae; genus Cyanobacterium; species Cyanobacterium sp. Next base: position 36,962 of record NZ_JBSZCP010000023.1, on the reverse strand, counting down.
TTTCTCTACAATTGTGGGGAAAGGGACGGTTAAATAGGTTATAAATTAACAAGTGAAACCGTTTTAAAAGCTAAGTTATAAGTTGATGATGATTTAATCATTCTCAGCGAATTTAAGAAAAACAACTTTAACACTTGCCCGGACTTATCCTCATAGGCTCTGGGCAAGAGCAAAAAACAAAATTGAGCAACGACAAAATACAAACGTTGACCCTCATTGTGTAACAGGAGACTTCCTAGAAAAAGCTATGGCAACTAAATTTCCCAAATTTAGCCAAGATTTAGCCCAAGATCCAACTACAAGGCGGATATGGTACGGAATAGCTACCGCTCATGACTTTGAAACCCATGACGGTATGACCGAAGAGAACCTTTATCAAAAGATTTTTGCTTCTCACTTCGGTCATTTGGCGATTATCTTTCTTTGGACTTCCGGTACCGTATTCCATGTAGCATGGCAAGGCAATTTTGAGCAATGGATCAAAGATCCTTTAAACGTACGTCCCATCGCCCATGCGATCTGGGATCCTCATTTCGGTCAAGGTGCGATCGACGCTTTCTCTCAAGCTGGTTCATCTAGCCCCGTAAACGTGGCTTACTCTGGTGTTTATCACTGGTTCTATACCATCGGTATGACCACTAATCAAGACTTGTACAGCGGTGCGGTAGGTCTTTTAATCCTCTCTGCTGTGTTCTTGTTTGCTGGTTGGTTGCATTTACAACCTAAGTTCCGTCCTAGCCTTTCTTGGTTCAAAAATGCTGAATCTCGCCTCAACCACCACCTAGCTGGTTTATTTGGTGTGAGTTCTTTGGCATGGACTGGTCACTTGGTTCACGTAGCAATCCCCGAATCCCGTGGTATTCATGTAGGTTGGGATAACTTCTTGAGTGTAAAACCTCACCCCGCTGGGTTAGCTCCTTTCTTTACTGGAAACTGGGGTGTTTATGCTCAAAATCCTGACACTGTTAGCCATGCTTTCGGAACTGCTAATGGATCGGGAACTGCAATCCTTACTTTCTTAGGTGGTTTCCATCCCCAAACCGAGTCTTTATGGTTGACTGATATTGCACACCATCACTTGGCGATCGCAGTTATCTTCATTATTGCTGGTCACATGTACCGCACTAACTGGGGAATTGGTCACAGCATCAAAGACATCTTAGCGGCTCACAATCCTCCTTCTGGAAAATTAGGAGCAGGACATAGAGGTTTATATGACACCATCAACAATTCGTTACACTTCCAGTTAGGTTTAGCCCTAGCTTCTTTAGGGGTGATAACTTCCTTGGTGGCACAACATATGTATTCTCTCCCTTCCTATGTGTTCATCGCTAAGGATTACACCACTCAGGCGGCTCTTTACACCCACCACCAGTATATCGCTGGATTCTTAATGGTTGGTGCATTTGCCCACGGTGCAATCTTCTTTATTCGTGACTATGATCCCGAAGCTAATAAAGATAATGTTTTAGCCCGTATGCTAGAACACAAAGAGGCAATTATTTCCCACCTCAGTTGGGTATCCCTCTTCTTAGGTTTCCACACCCTCGGACTTTATGTTCATAACGATGTGGTGGTTGCCTTCGGTACTCCCGAGAAACAAATCTTAGTTGAGCCTGTGTTCGCTCAGTTTGTACAAGCCGCTTCTGGTAAAGCTCTATATGGTTTTGATGCCCTATTGGCTAACCCTGAAAGCATCGCTTCTACTTCTAGCGCTGTATGGTTACCTGGTTGGTTAGATGCCATCAATAGTGGTACTAACTCTTTATTCCTCAGCATTGGTCCTGGTGACTTCTTAGTACACCATGCGATCGCCCTTGGTTTACATACCACTACCTTAATTTTGGTAAAAGGTGCTTTAGATGCTCGTGGTTCTAAACTAATGCCCGACAAAAAAGACTTCGGTTACTCCTTCCCTTGTGATGGTCCTGGCCGTGGCGGTACTTGTGACATCTCCGCATGGGATGCCTTCTATCTCGCTATGTTCTGGATGTTAAACACCCTCGGTTGGTTAACCTTCTACTGGCATTGGAAACACCTCGGTGTATGGACTGGTAATGTTGCCCAGTTCAACGAAAACTCTACCTACCTCATGGGTTGGTTCAGAGATTATCTATGGGCGAACTCCGCTCAGTTGATCAATGGTTATAACCCCTATGGTGTTAATAACTTATCCGTCTGGGCTTGGATGTTCCTCTTCGGTCACCTCGTTTGGGCAACTGGTTTCATGTTCCTAATCTCTTGGCGTGGATACTGGCAAGAATTAATCGAGACCATCGTATGGGCTCACGAGCGCACTCCTCTAGCTAACTTAGTTCGCTGGAAAGACAAGCCCGTTGCATTGTCCATCGTACAAGCTCGTTTGGTTGGTTTAGCCCACTTTACTATCGGCTACATCCTCACCTACGCAGCCTTCTTGATTGCTTCTACGGCTGGTAAGTTCGGTTAAACATCGAAGAATCTATCCTTTATAAGTGATTAAAATAGAACCCTCTACTTTGGTAGGGGGTTTTTCATTGTTCGGTTTATTAAAATACTTTTCTTTAAAAGCTACAACCAATGACCAAATTCTTCGAGGAAGGTATCGTTAATGATAGAAGCTCGAATTTTGTTGGTAAAGTTGATCATTTCATGGATATTGTGTAGGGAAATGAGAATATAACCGAGCATTTCATGGGAACGTAAAAGGTGGTTTAAATAGGCTCTGCTGAAGTTTTGGCAGGTATAACAGCTACATTCAGGATCTAGGGGGGTAAAATCTTCTTTGAATCGGGCATTTTTGATATTCCAGCGCTCCCCTTGCACCAATGCCGCACCATGTCTGCCTACTCGGGTGGGGATGACACAATCGAATAAATCGATACCAGAGGCGATCGCAATTACCATTTCCTTATAAGTACCTACTCCCATGAGATAACGGGGTTTATGAATTGGTAAAAGAGGAGTAGTCTGACGGACGATTTCATGGATAAGCTCAGGCTTTTCCCCCACACTTACCCCCCCAATGGCATAACCCGGTAAATCTAACTGAGTTAAATCGTGGGCAGCTTGATTACGTAAATCTTGAAAAATTCCCCCCTGGACGATGCCAAAAAGGGCTTGGGTGTCAGGCTTTTGGTGGGCATTCATACACCGCTTTAACCAACGGTAGGTTCTGTCGGTGGCAGTGACGACTTCCTCCCTTGTAGCGGTGGCAGGGGGGCATTCATCGAAAGCCATAATCACATCAGCACCGAGGGCATTTTGAATGTGAATAGAATGCTCAGGAGTCATATTAATAATTTGTCCATCCTTGGGGGAGCGAAATTTAACCCCTTCTTCGCTAATCTTACGCATCTGGGCGAGGCTAAATACTTGAAAACCTCCTGAATCGGTGAGAATAGGTTGTTCCCAATTCATAAAACCGTGTAAACCCCCTGCCCTACGTACAATATCTTCCCCCGGGCGAATATGCAGATGGTAGGTATTACCCAAAATCATTTGGGCATGGGCATCTTTTAGCTGGGCGGGGGTAATGCCTTTGACGGTGCCGACAGTACCCACGGGCATAAATTTAGGGGTTTCAACGATGCCGTGAGGGGTGTGGAATATTCCAGCACGGGCTTTGGTATGGGAGCAAGAGGCTACGGAGGTATAAGAAAAGTTCACTATATCTTTAGAGATGATTAACAGAATAATTCTATTGTTAATTGTCCACGGTTAACTGTCAATTATCCCTTATGCGACTTTCTTTTAAAATTATGGATTAAAAATCATCGTCTAGTTGCACGTCTAGCTTGGCGGCTAAAACTTCGTTGAGCATTGCTTCTAAACTTTCAAAACTAAAATCTTTTGCCACGGGAGAGTCTTGGCTTGTGGCGACGAGGGGAATTAGGGTTAGGGTGCGATTGTCTTGGACTAGGTTAAAATGAGCTTCTTGGGGAGATATTTGATTGATTTGTAGGTAATCAAAACTTTGAATGTTAATGTAGAGACTGCTGTTAACTACCATGGTGGCTTGATTGGCATCATTAAATACTTCTAGTATCCATCCTTTGCCTTCGTTTTGTACTTTGCCGTCAAGGGTATGAATATAGCGAACTTGGGTTAGGTCATTAATTAATTTTTTGATGTCGTCTTTATTAACTAAAATGCCAGACTCGATTATACATGGTGCTGGTAATGGACAATAGTTCTGATGATTTGTCATAATTGTTAACCCTTTTTTTCGCTCTTACTATATTGTTTGGTAGTCAATTAATCTATGTTTTAACACATAAATAGAAACTCTGACTTAATTGTATTTTTTCTTTCTTAAGTTGACACAATTTTCTTTTTATTTAATTATTGTGTTTATGGTTATGATAATAGGACTATAGGCACTCATCTTTTACAAAATTATCTTTTGTTTGAGTGATTATGTTCTATGGTTGTCTAAAAAAAATTCTGGCTTTGGTTAAAACAGATTAATGAATTATCTGTTTCATTTTTATGGTTGACCAATAGACCTAATTTTTTTATCATCAACCGCCTTAAGATTTTTTTGACCTTTGTTAAGACCAGATGTTTTTATTTTTTACGGTATGCTACGACACAATCTTAACTTAAAATTCGATTTTTGTTCAGGTGTTTCAGACTTTTTTTCATTTTTCTTAAAATTATTAACACTTAATGATAATTATTCTTAGTTCTTTTCTAAGTGCGATCGCCTTTTATACTATTCTTCCCGTGCCTAGGGGTATGAGTTTAAATTTCCACAAAATACCTTTATGGTTAGGGTGGATTGGGTTATTGATAGGTGGTTTGCTGATAGTAATTGATTTTTTGCTCTCGAGTTTATCGATGCCCCCTCTTACCAAAGCAGGATTAGTGGTGGGGGCATGGGTATTTGTTACGGGGGGTTTACACCTTGATGGGGTAATGGATACCGCCGATGGGTTGGCTACCCAAAACCCAGAGAAGCGTTTGCAGGTGATGGCGGATAGTGTGACGGGCGCTTATGGGGTGATGGCGGGTTTTTTTGTTCTGGGTTTAAAAATATTTTCCCTCAGCGAAATTGGCTCTATGGGTTATTTATCAATACTTTTGGCTACTTCTTGGGGGCGTTGGGCTCAACTAAGTGCGATCGCATTTTATCCCTATCTAAAAGAAAAAGGTAAAGGACAATTTCTCAAACAATCCTTAAATCTTCCCCTAGATTGGTTTATCGGCAGTCTATTTCTTCTTGCCCTTCTTCTGATTCAAATTTTTATCTATCGTCAACCATGGCAAAACATCTTATCACTTAACCTTATCTGTTTAACCATTGCTTTGGGGGTAGGGGCATGGTTTAACTGGCAACTGAAAGGGCATACGGGAGACACCTACGGCGCCACAGTAGAATGGACAGAAGTTTTTATATTGTCAAGTTTAACTATCTTTTTTGCTTAAATATTTTCCCCCATCACCTATATAAAAAAAAGAGGATTAGGGGGGGTTAAACCATTAACGATAATCAGGGCTTTGAATATCCCTTAAACGGGCTTCAGGGCGCAAAAATCGGTCTAATTGTTGCTCATAAAATTGACGATTTTTTAATAAATGTTCAGGGTTTTCATCATCCAAGGGATGACAGGTAGCCGTGCGTAGGGCTTGAATTACCGCAGAAGTGACATTATACATCGAGCGCTGAAAAGTTACCCCCAATTGAATTAACATATCTTCCTCTCCTCGGCAATGTTGACGGTAATAGTCCACCAGATAAGGAGGTAAGAAGTGTAACATATCATCCATTAACAGAGTGGGAGGAATACCAGCACCACCCACGGGAAACACATCGGCGTATAAAATGCCGTAATGAAACTCTTTTTGATTTTGTGGCACTTGACGGGCTTGGGCATTGTAGGATTTTGTACCACGGAAAGGAGAGGTGCGATAAAAAACTGATTCAACATAGGGAAGCGCCGCATCATTCAACCAGTTAAAACCTTTACTTTTGGGGATAATTTCGTAACACTTTCCGCCGATATAGGAATGATGATAAATGGGGCGACTAGCCACGGCAAAAATACCATTAACTAAAAAGTCCATGGCTTCTTTTACGGTGGTCATTTTTCCTTCGTCATATAAATCGGACATTTCTAAAAATACAGGACACATTACTTCCCAAAATAGTCCTAAATTGGAATAGTAGGATAGTTGTTTTACCTGTTCTAAAAACATCTCAGGAAATAGCTTATATATGCCTAACATAACAGGGTTAGATTTGAAATAAGCCTTAATAGCTATATCCGCATTATTGCGATATTCTTCGGTGTCTAAATAAGTATCAAAACCCCCCATGTTCATATCTTTCCCATGCCAAAACATGGCTCTCATACAGGCTTCTGCAAATTCCATATTAATGCGATCGTGCAATAAATGATGGAATAATTTTGGCATTTTGCTAGTCTTACCTTTACTGATAAAGTCGAGTAACTCTGGGTGCGCTGATGCTTTTCCTCTCCATACTGGTAAATCTGCATTTTCCCCTGCATAATGGTTAGGTAAATCTAAATATTCTTTGGATATAAAGTATTTAAAAAAAGGAAAGGGATTAAGAAAAACTTTTTCGGCAATATACAATAAATCCCGCCAATAAAAGTCCATGGGAATGGCATAGGCTTTGTAAATACCGATGATTTGCTTAAGGTTTTCGGGGGTATCAGGTAACATAGATTGCCCTGCTTCAAGGCGATGGACAATTTCGGCAAAGGGATGATTAGATGGGGGTAATTTGGTTTGGTTGATAGTATTCATGGTTATTTTTTATTTTTTTAATGTTTTGGTTAGGGTGGGAAACAATTGACAATGAACAAGTATTATCTCCTGCCTTTTAAATCTTGCCTCTTGCCTTATCTTTTCTCTAATTCAGCATGGTTAACCATGTGGGATTGATGCCTAAAAAGACTATTAACACAGTTAAAACAATGGCAGGGATTCTTTCGTTAACTTGCACTTTGGGTAAATAACCTGTGCTATTTTCCATACGCCCAAAGAAAATTTGGTTAAGGAGAATAACGAAGTAAACGGCGGTTAACCCTGTGGCGATGAGACAGATAAGGGTATAAATGGGAAATACAGCAAAACTACCTTGGAAGGTGAGAAATTCCCCCACAAAACCCACCATCCCTGGAATTCCTGCACTTGCCATTACTGCGGTAATCATCAAACCGCCTACAAAGGGTAAACCTCGGTAGGGATTCATTAAGCCATGGAGTTGGTTAATATCACGGGTATTGGTTTTGTCTTCGAGGATTCCTGCGAGGTGGAAAAGGAGGGCAACGATTAAACCATGGGCAAACATTTGAGCAATTGCCCCGACAATGGCTAAGTCAGTGGCGGCGGCGGTGGCTAAGACGACAAAGTTGATATGGGCGATGGAGGCATAGGCTATCATCTTCTTGATGTCGGTTTGGGAGATGGCAATGAGGGAGGCATAAATGGCACTAATAACGGCAAGGATGGCAATATAGGGGGTTATGTTTACCCAAGTATCGGGGAATAATCCTAAGCCAAAGCGGATTAAGCCATAGGTGCCTAGTTTGGAGACGATACCCCCTAGTAACATGGAGACGGGGGTTGATGATTCGGTGTAGGCATCGGGTAGCCATGTATGGAGGGGGATAATGGGAATTTTGATGGCGAAGCCAATAACGATGGTAATAAGGATAATTATTTGTTTGCCAAGGGGTAGGAGGTTACTTTGAATGTTGGCGTAGTCGAAACTGTTAATATCGCTAAGGAAGGTGAGGGCGAGGAAGCCTGTTAAGACAAAAATACCTGAAAAGGCGGTATAAAGTAAATATTTTGTTCCTGCGTAGCTTCCTTTTTTGTTTCCCCAAATGGATATTAATAGATAAATGGGTACTAATTTAATTTCGTAGAAGATGAAGAAAAGAAGTAGGTTTTGGGCGATTAATGCACCGTTGACGCAGGAGGCAAGGAGTAGAATGAGGATGTAATATAGGGTGGGTTTTGTCAGGGTTTTTGTACCTGATTCACTACTATAAATGGCGAGGGTGATAAGAAGGCAGTTTAAGATTACTAAGGGTAATGATAAACCATCGATCGCACTTACATAGTTTAAGCCGATGAAGGGCAACCATTGATAGGTATTTTCATATTGTAATTGACTGGTGGAATAGTCAAAGTTATAACTAATATAAAGGCTAATTCCTAAGGTAATAAGGGCGGAAATTAGGGCAATATTTTTACTTTGTTTTCCTTTAAATATATTGGATGATATTCCAAGGGCGATCGCCCCTATGATGGGAGTTATTACTAATAATTCAAGCATTTTATTAATTAATAATTGAGAGTTGATAATGGATAATTGAGAGTTGATAATTGAGAGTTGATAATGGATAATGATGATGAAAAATGATATAAATATGTTCAACCTTAATTTACTAATAAAATCGTCTTTTGTAATCTGTAGTTTAAGTAAAATAAAAGGTTGAAAACCATTCCCTGTTCCCTTATATTAAATGGATAAACCGAAGATGAGGGCAACGAATATTAGTCCTAAAAGGATAGAAAATATATATAATTGAGATTGTCCAGATGTACTATATTTTAAACTTTGTCCTCCTAAAAGGGTGGTAATACCTACCAAATTAACTGCCCCATCTACAATATATTTATCACACCAATTAGCTACTTTTGCTGTGGAATTTACTAAAGCAATAATAGTCAGTTTATAGATGTCTTGAATATATAAATCGTTGGCGAATAATTTTTGGATAAATGGGGGTATTAAGTTAATGATAGAATCAGGAGATTTTTTAGTGTAAATAATAGCAGAAGATACTATGCCCATGATGGTAAAAACTGTCAGAATAATTCCTATATTGAGATGTAATGTGATTAGGTTAAACTGATCAAAAATTAGAGGTAAATGTAAGGCATAACCCATTAAAATCATCATAGGAATTATCATTGGCCATAAAACCTCTGGGCTACGCATAGACATCTGTTTCTTTTCCCCCAGAAAGGCAAGACAGAAAACCCGAGTCAGACTAAAAGCCGTTAAGCCATTAACCAAGGCAATAATTACCATGAAAGGCGTACTTACTTCCACCGCCAAACGACTTAGTATCCAAAATCCTCCAAAGGGTGGCATGGAGGTTAAAGCTACCATTCCCACTAACAAACCAATACCACAAAAAGGACGACGAGACCATAAACCGCCCAACTGGGTAACGTCTTGGGTGATACTGTTGAGGATAATCGCCCCCATACTTGTATATAATAGTGCCATGGCGATCGCATATACCACAATCAACAGTAAAGCAGTTTGAGGATGGTCTGTTCCTACCGCAATAAACACGAGTCCCATATAAGCACTTACAGTATAGGACAAGATTCTTTTCAGGTCAACCTGTGCGATCGCAATTAAACTCGCCAATACCGCCGTCACACTACCAATTACTAACACTGTTTCCGAAGCAATGGGGGATAATTCCAACACAGGCTGTAACTGAATTAATACATACGCCCCCGTCGCCACCACGATAGAATTACGCAAAATAGAAGCAGGGAGAGGGCCTTCCATAGCCTCATCAAGCCATAATTGTAGAGGGATTTGAGCACATTTTGCCAAGGGGCCGGCAATCAAACCAAAACATAGTACCGTGATAATGGTAGGGTTAACATCAGCCGTTTGCGCCCAGATACCCAAATCAGTGTAATTCCAAGTTTTCGAGAGAGGATAAAGGGCAATCACACTCATAAGTAATAAAATATCCCCTACCCTTTTTGTCCAAAAAGCGTCCCTCGCCCCAGACACCACCAGAGGTTGGGCAAACCAAAAACCCACTAATAAATAAGTACCGAGGGTGAGAATTTCCAGATACACATAGCTAAAAAAGAGGGAATTACATAAAGCCAAGCCCCCCATTCCCGCTTCAAAAAATCCCATTAAGGCGAAAAACCTTGCCCAACTCCAATCCATTTCTAAATATCCCACCGCATATAACTGCGATAACACATTTAAACCCGTAATTAATACCAAAGCGCCCACACTAACGGCGGATACTCGTATATCAAAAGAGATAGTCAAATCCGCCGCCTGTAACCAAACAAAACGAATATCTTGGGGAGGAATATCCCATATTTGATACAAAGCGATAACACTGTGAAGAAATGCAAAAGAAGTCATTAATAAATTCACATAACCCGCAGGACGTGAACCTGTTTGCCGAATAATACCGGGTGACCACAATAGGGCGACAACTCCCCCTATGAGAGTATAGCAAGGGATAAACCAAATAGTATCCTTGAAAAAATCCATGATTTTAATAGTTATAAATTTTAAAAAATTTGCCTTAGTAAATAAAGAAAATTAAGCATCTCCTATGGGAGGAGTTTTATTGTTATTAATTTTGATAAATATTTAGTATTTTAACCATGGTTATGGGCTAAATTAAATTGCTTTTCAGCGGTATAATTAACACTTTCAGCAATAAGATATTCTAAGAAGGTTTGAGCAACTACTGATAATTTTTTACCAGATAAGTAGGTGACATACCAACTTTCTTGAATGGGAAAAGTTTTCACATCCAAAATACATAATTCATCGTAACAACTAGAAGTTAATGTATGTTTAGAAAGCACAGAAAGTCCTAAACCACCGATGATGGCTTGTTTAATCGCTTCATTACTTCCTAACTCTAAACGCACCCTTATATCCAGTTTATGATCATCAAAAAGTTGTTGAACCACATTTCTGGTATTAGAACCCACCTCCCTTAAAATAAAAGGAAAAGATTGTAATTCTTTTAAAGAAATTTTCTTTTTATTACTTAAAATGTGATTTTTTGGAGCAACCACAACTAAAGGATTATCTAAAAAAATGTGACTTTCTAAATCAATATCTTCAGGAGGTTTACTGAGGATATATAAATCATCTTTATTTTCCAACATTCTTTGATGGATTTGCTGATGATTAGTAACTTGTAAAGACACATCTACATGGGGATAAAGTTCACAAAAAGAGCCTAATAGACGAGGAATAAAATATTTTCCAGTGGTGACAACTGTTAAACATAATTTTCCCTCCTTTACACCCTTTAAATCCGCAACTGTCATTTCAAAATTATCAAGTCTCGCAAAAATTTCATGGCAAGTACTTAATAATTCTTCCCCTGCATTGGTCAAATAAAGTTGTTTTCCTATTTGCTCAAATAATGGTAATCCCACGGTTTGAGTTAACTGTTTTATCTGACTAGATACCGTTGGTTGCTTAATAGATAATTCATCCGCCGCTTTGGTAAAACTTTGTAAACGGGCGACGGTTTCAAAAACTTCTAACTGGTGTAAGGTTGCATGAATCAAAATAATCCCCCAAACCTTTTATAGTATAAGTCAATGATAATAGTTACGATAGATTTTTGTCAATGGTAGTATGTTTCCAATAGATTTTTGTTTATGATGCTACTGATAAATAAAAATGATATGGAAAGTGTTGGGTGTTGATAATTGACCATTAACAGTCATTCTCGGTTGTCTTTTGCCTATGTTTAACTACTCTCCTGTTTCCCACTGAATTTTATCTAAAATATCTTTGACTAATATTTCTTTGACAAAAATTTGAGAAATGATGGTAAGGGGCAAGGCTAAAAATAAACCCAAAATACCCAGTAAACTGCCAAAAAATACTTCCCCAATAATGATATTTGCGGGGAATAATACTACTCTATTTTTTCTTAATTTTGGAAGGATAGCGTATTCAATTATTTGATATATTAATACATAAAATAATAAAATAAACCATGGTTTCCATGATGATGTTATAAAGGCGATCGCCACGGGAGAAATAACACTAATAGTAGGGCCAACATAGGGAATTAGAACTAAAAAACCAGCCAATAAACTTTGAACCCAAACTAAGGGAATACCAAAAATAAATAGAACAATAGAACTTAAAATAATGGCGCTAAAAATTCTAATTAAAGTATCCGTTAACCATTCTTGTAAATCCTTTTGACAATAGACCAAAATTTTATCAACTCGACTACGATAAAACTGCGGAAATAAGCGAATAAAGCCATTACGATAAGGTAAAGGATCTGCTAAAATCATTAAAGTCAAAGCTAGCAGTAATATACTACTTAATAAAACTCCTAAAAAGCCCGAAACAATATTAATACCTCGACTAACCAATTCATTTAAAATAGGTTGTAATTGAGATAAAAGCTGGTCTAAATCAGGTAAAGTGTCAATAACATCTAAAGAAAGATTATCCCTTAAATCGTTTAATTCAGAAATTAACTTATCAATTCCCTTCGGCACTAACCGAGATAATTCTTCAAATTGTGTAATTAAAGAAGGAACAACCAAACTACCAAATAGGAATATCATACCAATTAAACCCAAGATGGATAAAGGAACAGCATATTTCCTTTTCAGCCCAAAACGTCCCATCTGAATTACTAAGATATTAAGACTAATTGCCAAGACTACGGCGGTTAATGCCAGTAAGAGTAATTGTTTGACCTGCCAAATAATGTAAATTAAGATAATAACAAGGGAAAAACTTACCCATTTTGCAAAATTCATGGCCACTAACCTTTATTTATAGTTCGATAAACCAAAACAAAAAATACGATGATAGTCGGTATAAAAACTATAGGTAAGGCTAATTGCGTTTGACTGATTAGATTAAAGTTACTGAGAACATATTTAATAATAAATGAAATTATTCCAGAAATTATAAATACCTTCAAAATGAAAAAAAAGGAGTTATTAAAAGTCATCATGGGTTGTAAACTTAAACTTAGTCAAACACAATATCATCAAACTACATTAGAAATTAATTTAGTTTTTTCTTAATAAATCCTACTAACTGATTCATTTGTTTTTTCAACTTATCCACTTCTGCCTCTAGGTGAGCAATGCGAGCATTTAATTTAGCTACATCGACACCATCCCCAGAAACACTTGCTGCGGCAGACTTTTGAGGTGCTGACTGTTGTAAGAATTGAGCCAATTTTTTAGATCTTTCCATGGAATCTCTAATGCCTTGTACCAACTGTTTTTGGTCAAAAGGTTTTTCTAAAAAGGCAAAATACTCAAAAGGTTCAGGAATTTTTTCCGTCACTTCGTCTTTTCTACCAGACATTAACAAAAGAGGAATCGCCCTTAACTGAGGATTTTTTTGAATTTCTTGATACACTTCCCAGCCACTCATTTTGGGGAGGAAAAAGTCTAACATAATTATTTGAGGATGAGAGCTTTTTAAAAACTCCATTCCCTGCAAACCGTCTTTTGCTTCTACCACATCAAATTTTCCAGGTGGTAACATATCCTTTACAGTACGTCTAATTACCATACTGTCATCAATGACTAAAATTGTACGATTTGCCACAATAACTTAACTCCTTTTTTTTTTACAGCTATGTTCAAACTTTATTAAGTTTATCAAAAATTTTGGGTTTAAAACTTTGTTATTAAAGCAGAGTTCCCAAACACAATTAAATCATTATGGATTTAACTTTTAGCGCGGTGGTCATTGCTATATAATAGCCACTGACTAACAATCAACCTATTCAATATATTTAAAATCATATAATAATGACTACTCGTGTAATCATAGTTCGTCATGGGCAAAGTAGCTACAACGCACAGAGGATGATTCAGGGGCGCTGTGATGAATCTGTTATCACTGAAAAAGGGCGACAACAAGCTGAGTTATTGGCGCAAACCCTAAGTAAGGTTAATTTTGCTGGTTTTTATAGTAGCCCTCTCCAAAGAGCTACGGAAACCGCTAATATTATCAGGGAAGCTAATGAGCATAATCCTAGTTTGACGGTATTAGAAAAGTTAAAAGAGATTAATCTACCTCTTTGGGAAAAATGGAAGAAAGAAGATGTTAAACAACAATTTCCCGAGGAGTATAAAACATGGAAAGAAAAACCCCATGAGTTAAAGATGGTGGTTGATGGGAAAGCATTTTATCCTGTGTTAGATTTATATGCCCAAGCCCAAGAATTTTGGCGGGTGATTATTCCTAAACACCAAGGAGAAACTATTTTTATCGCTGCCCATAATGGCATTAACCGTTGTTTAATTATGACGGCTTTGGGTATTCCTCCTAGTCATTACCATAGTATTCAGCAGTCTAATTGCTGTATTAATGTTCTTAATTTTACTGGTAGTTTTGGTGATCCTGTTCAATTAGAGTCTTTAAATCAAACGGCCCATTTGGGTATCCCTATTCCCGATTTTCGCCCTCAAGAGGGTTCAGTTTTACGATTATTATTGGTACGTCATGGGGAAACGGAATGGAATAGAATGTCTCGTTTCCAAGGGGTTAAGGATATTCCCCTTAATGATAATGGTAGAAATCAAGCGCTTAAGGCGGGGGAATTTCTTAAGGATGTATCCATCGATTTTGGCGTAACTAGCCCTCTTTCTCGCCCGAAGGAAACGGCAGAAATTATTTTACAACACCATCCTGATGTTAATTTAAGTACCAAAAAAGATCTTGAGGAAATTTCCCACGGTTTATGGGAAGGTAAACTGGAGGCGGAAATTGAGGCGGATTATCCCGGTTTATTACAAGAGTGGAAGGATAAGCCTGAAACGGTGCAGATGCCTGAGGGGGAAAATTTACAGCAGGTGTGGGATAGGGCTATTAAGGCTTGGCAGGAGGTTGTTAGGGAAAATTTGGATGCTAATCAGAGTAAAACGGGAATTGTGGTGGCGCATGATGCTATCAACAAGGTGATTATTTGTTATCTTTTGGGGTTACAGGCTAGTAATTTCTGGAATATTAAGCAGGGGAATGGTGCTGTAACGGTGGTGGATTATCCTCAAGGGGTTGATGGAATGCCTGTTTTACAAGCGATTAATTTGACTAACCATTTGGGGGGTGTTTTTGATCAAACTGCGGCGGGGGCGCTGTAAGCAATTGATAATTGAGAATGGATAATTAATTGGATAGGTTGGGTGGAGGTAACAAAGCCCAATTTATCAATGTTGTGAAGTATAGGAATTTTATAGAAAAAAGATATAGATAATGGCAACTGATAATTTTTTGTGGCTATATCGGGGGGTTAGTGATATTTTTCCTAATCAGCCTGACTCGGATTCTATTAATGATAATTTAGAACAATTATGTCTAAAGCGCGATCATGAAGTGGCGCGGTGCGATCGCCCTTTACGGGTAAAATTGGGTATTGATCCCACTGGTACTGATCTACACTTAGGACATAGTATCCCTTTTCGTAAGTTAAGGGCTTTTCAAGATCAAGGACATACCGCTGTAGTAATTATAGGGGATTTTACTGCTCAAATTGGAGATCCTACGGGAAAGGATAAGGTTAGAAAACAGCTAACTGCGCAACAGGTGAAGGAAAATGCGGAAACTTACCTTAATCAGTTACGCCCGATTCTTGATTTTGATACCCCCGGGCGCTTGGAGATTCGTTATAACTCAGAATGGTTGTCGGGGCTTGATTTGGGGAAAATTCAAGAGCTTTTGGCTACCATGACGGTACAGCAAATGTTGGCGAAGGAGGGTTTTAATAATCGTTACACTCAGGAAACTCCTATTTATCTCCATGAGTTTTTATATCCTTTGATGCAGGGTTATGATTCTGTGGCGGTGGATGCGGATGTGGAATTGGGTGGCACTGACCAAAAATTTAATATTGCGGTGGGGCGCGATTTACAAAAGTATTTTGGCAAAAAACCTCAGTTTGGGGTACTTTTACCTATCCTTATCGGCACGGATGGGGAACAAAAGATGTCTAAATCTTTAAACAATTATGTCGGTTTAAAGGAGGATGCTTTATCGATGTATTCTAAGTTGGAAAAAACCCCCGATGCTTTGTTAGAAAATTATTTTGAGTTACTTACGGATATACCTTTGACGGATATTCCCGAAAATCCTCGGGAGGCTCAGAAAATGTTGGCGGTGGAAGTGGTTGCTCAATATCATGGCAGGGAGTCGGCTTTAACGGCTCAAAAGACGGCGATGGATTTGGTAAAACAGCAAAATATGGCGAATGCGGAGGCTGTACCTGAGTTTTCCCTTGATTCGGTGGAATTTCCTGCTAAGTTGTTCTATATTCTCAATGCTTCTGGATTGGTTAATAGTAGTGGAGAGGGTAGAAGGCAAATTCAGGGGGGTAGTGTAAGATTAGAGGGCGATCGCATTTCTGACCCTAATTTCACTGTGGAAAATAGCCAAGATTTAGAAAACAAAATTTTACAAGTAGGGAAGAAAAAGTTTATCCGTTTAGTAAAATAACATCTGTTTTTTAATTAAATCAATTAATTTTTACTATCTATAATTTTTTGTAACAAAATCTTTACTAAAACCATGGAAAAACTTGTCGATTTAACTTTCGTTATGTTATAATTAAAGTACAAAACAAAGCCACCTTTTCTTGACCCGTTGCGGTCGGGGAGGGGTGGCTTGTGCAAAGTTATATTTTATTGATCATCCCTGACTTAGCAACAATCCTCGGTGTGATAATATATGGAATTGCTTAAGTTAATGAACTAAAATAATGCGCGTCGTCTTTTTTGGTACTCCTGATTTTGCCGTTGCCACCCTCGAAAAACTGTTGACAGAGGAAAATCATCAAGTAGTTGCCGTTGTCACCCAACCCGATAAACGTAGGGGCAGAGGTAGTAAAATGATACCCTCCCCCGTCAAAAAATTAGCACTACAACATAATCTTCCTGTTTGGCAACCCAATCGCATTAAAAAAGATCAAACTACCCTAGAGTTATTGCAAACTGCCCAAGCCGATGTATTTGTGGTGGTTGCCTATGGGCAAATTTTATCATCTCAAATACTCCAAATGCCTAAGCATGGATGTATCAACGTTCATGGCTCAATTTTACCCCAATATAGAGGGGCTGCCCCCATTCAATGGAGTATCCATGACGGGGAGAAAGAAACAGGTATCACCACGATGTTAATGGATGAGGGAATGGATACAGGGGCGATGTTACTCAAGGCAAAAACTCCCATTTCTTTGGTGGATAATAGTGATACCCTTGCCCAGAGATTAGCTTCCCAAGGTGCTGATTTATTATTACAAACCCTCGCAAAACTTCCAGAAATTAACCCCACTAACCAAGATGATAGTTTAGCCACCTATGCTCGATTGATTAATAAAGAAGATTATCCCATTGATTGGACAAAATCTGCTTCACAAATTCATAATCAAGTTAGGGCTTTTTATCCTAACTGTTTTACCACTTTTCGACAACAAAAACTAAAAATTAGTAGTACCCTACCCCTAGGGAATATAGGAAATGTCGAACTTCCTCCCGAGTTGACTAAAATAAAGTCCTATTTATCAGATATAGATTCTGTTAAGGGAGAGGTGGGAGAAATAGTTAAAACGATCAAAAATTTTGGTTTTGTAGTTCAAACAGGCTCAGGTTTATTATTAATATTAGAGGTACAATTGGCTGGGAAAAAGTTACAGTCTGCTTGGAATTTTATTAATGGTAATCGTTTAGATTTGGGGGAATATTTGAGTTAGTTTAACAATATTAGTAGTTTTATTTTCCATAGGATAAATTATCAATTAACTAACAATACACCATTGATGTAAGACGTATTCAACACATTTATTTTGGATTAGGGGATCTTTTTCGATAATGGTTTTTGCTTCTTCTATGGAGTCGGCTTTAAAGATTAACATACCGCCTTCGTCTTCATTCCAATAACCTGTTTTTGCCTCATGCCCTAATTGATTTAACTCTTTTACATACTGTAAATGATCAGGAACATATTGATCAAAAATGTGTTTAGGTACTATGCCTTTTTCTATTTTTACAAACCAAGCCATAAGTTTTTTTTAAATCTATTTAAAACATTTTTATATTATATTATCAATGGTCAAAATTGCTCTAATTAAATGATCTTGACTATGTAATTCAAAGCCAAGTTTGCGACAAAGATTTTGCATGGCATGGTTATCCATTAACATATCCGCCCTCAAATATTTGATCCCTTCTCGATGGGCAATGTTAATCATGCTTTGGGTTAATAACGTTCCTAACCCCTGATGTTGATAGTTATCTTTTATTAGTAAACCAATATCCGCACACTCTAAGTCTCCGTGAATTCGGCTTAAACGTGCGATCGCCCTTATATCCCCCATATTATCACAGGCAACCAAAGCGATCTCTCGATCATAGTCAATAAAACAAATACGGGCTAACCGCTCATGGGAAACTAAAGATTGACGGCTGATGGAGTGAAAAAAGCGAAAATAAACCGATTGCTCAGATAATGAGGCACAAAAATTGACAATCTGGGGCTCATCTTCGGGGCGAATGGGGCGGATGGTGAATTGATCACCATTACTCAGGGTATGATGACTAATATATTGATTGGGATAGGGGCGAATAGCAGAGCGGGGAATATCTTTTAGCTTCGTATCAGGGGGATATAACAACACCCTTGCATCTAAACTAATTAACTGGTTTTCGTTGGCAAGGAGAGGATTAATATCGATTTCCTTAATAAACGGTTGTTCGATTACTAATTGGCTAAATAAAACCAAAATTTGCTCTAATTGGGCAATATCCACGGGTTTTCTACCCCTTACCCCCTGTAGAGCAGTAAATATCTTAGTACGCTCGATTAAACGCCGTGCTAGGGTAGTATTGAGGGGCGGTAAACCAAGGGCTTGATCTTTAAATACCTCTACCAATTCTCCCCCCGTACCAAATAATAACACCGAGCCAAATTGTGGATCATCACTGCTACCCAAAATTAATTCATACCCCGTCAGGTTAACCATGGGTTGTACCGTTACCCCCAAAAAGTCCTTTTCACTGACCCCACTTTTTATGGTCTCAAAGGCAGTTTTAACGGCTTCCTCATCCCTCAAATTTAACTGTACACCGCCCACGTCGGTTTTATGGGTAACAGTCTCAGAATGCAATTTAAGCACCACTGGAAAGCCTATTTTAAGGGCGATCGCCCCTGCTTCGGAGGCATTAAGGGCAATGTGGGTTTCCACCGTAGGAATTCCATAGGCCTTTAGTAGTTGTTTCGATTCATATTCCGTTAATAAACTACGCCCCGTAGCTTGGGCATGATTAATTATTTTAGAGGCTAAAGGGCGATCGATTAACCCCTCCGACTCAGCAAAACTAGGAGTTTCATAAAGGGCATTCAAATTATTACTATAACGCCACATCAAATTAAACAACCGCGCCCCATCATCAGGATAACTCTGGGTATAAATATCCGCCCGATTGAGGATTTCCCTCCCCGTTGCCACCGTGCTACCCCCCATCCAACTAGCAATAATCGGCTTGTGCTTAATTTTTTTAGATACCTCCAACAAAGCCTCCGCCGTCTGAGTAGGATCCGTCATATCCTGAGGAGTTAGAATAACCAATAACCCATCACTATTTTCATCCCCAGAAGCAATCTCCAACGCCTGAGCATACCTTTGCGGGGTGGCATCCCCTAAAATATCAATGGGATTACTACGACTCCAATGGGGCGGTAAAATATCATCTAACTTTTTAATGGTTTCCTCACTCAAATTAGCCAACTTACCCTTTCCCCAAGTCAGGGCATCCGTCGCCAAAACCCCCGGGCCTCCCGCATTGGTTAAAATAGTCAAATTCTTACCCTTCGGGCGAGGTTGCTTCGCCAACAACTCCGCCATATTAAAAATCTCACTGATGGTATCCACCTGTAAAACGCCACAACGGCGAAAAGCAGAAGCCAACACCTCATCACTGCTCGTTAGCGCCCCCGTATGGGAAGCTGCCGCCTTAGCTGCCTCCTCCGTGCGTCCCCCCTTAATGACAATTATCGGCTTTGTTAAAGCCACCTCCCGTGCAGCGGAGATAAAATCCCTCGCATTACCAATGGACTCCATATAGATAACAATACTTTGGGTTTGCGGATCATCCCCCAAATAATAAATCAAATCTCCCCAATTTACATCCAACATCGAGCCGATGGAGATAAAAGCACTAAAGCCCAGATTTTCCCGTAAACTCCAATCGAGAATGGACGTACAAAAAGCCCCACTCTGACTAATAAAACCCACATTACCAAGACGAGGACTAGCACTGGCAAAACTAGCATTTAAACCCGAACTAGGGGAAATTAAACCTAAACAATTAGGCCCGATAATTCTTAAATTACCTTTTTTAGCTTCCTCTAAAATTTCCTGCTCTAACTTGATGCCTTCCTCTCCAATTTCCTTAAACCCTGCCGAAATAATAATCGCTCCCTTTACCCCCGTTTCCACACACTCACGAATTAAAGCGGGTACAGTAGGTGCTGGGGTGGCAATAATGGCTAAATCCACCACTTCAGGTAAATCATGGAGACTAGGGTAAGCCCGAATCCCTAAAATACTTTTACGCTTGGGGTTAACAGGGAAAACCGTACCCCCAAAAGGATGACTAATCAAGTTCCAAAGTAAAGTACGCCCCACACTGCCTTCTTTTTCCGTTGCCCCAATTAATGCTACCGACTTGGGCGCAAACATAAACTTGAGGGGGTTGTAGTAAGTGCGCATGATGTCATGGGCTTTATCGGTTCTCATGGGGGTTTAGTTAATCATCTTTTTTCTACAGCTTGATTTTATCTCATTATTTTTACTTTCAATCTTCTTTCACAATGTTTTAAGAGTGTCAGAGTCTATTAACTAAATCCCTTGTTTTTCTAATGGTATCAGGTAATACTCCCACCAACAGGGCAAATATTTCATCGGGTAGTTTTTCGGCGGTTTGACTATCAAACCAATGCTCAAATTGATTGAGGATAACTTGCGCCCTTTCATGGGGAATCGGGTTGGCGGTAATTTGATGGGTTAGTTTTACCCATTGTCGTCTCAGTAAGTATGCCTTTTGTCTTTCTGAACTGTTTTGTGGTACGAATAAAGATAATTTACCTACGGGAATAACATCTACTAAATCCTGGTCAAAAATTCCTCCCACTATGGCCCCGGGCCCTGCAAATTCGGCATAATATTTTTTAATCAAAATTAGACCGTTTTTCCTCTTCGGATTAACAATTAACAGAGGTTTTTCTTTGACAAATTTATCTAAATCATCATAGATATTAGTAGGGGGGTTTTGACTCATGGGAGATGAATGAAAGTTATTTTAAGGTGTTGTTAAAGGTTTTTTCTAATAAAAGACGGCGTTTGCTTTTGATAAATAGGCTATAGAGGTTTGTTTCTTCTTGCTTGATGGTATAGCCATTTTGGAGATAGACTGTTTGCCCTGTTTTATTTTCGGCTAAGACATGGAGGGAAAGATTTTTATGCCCCCAATTGTGAGCAATTTCTTCACATTTTTCTAGCAGTTGGGTGGCGATGCCTTGACGACGAAATTCTTTTTTTACGGCAAGATTTGATATGTAGGGAGATTTTTGTTTATTACTCCAACCAGATATTTTTCTGAGGGAGATTTCTAGGGTGCCGACTATTTTTTCTTTTTCTGTGGTGGTGGCAGGAATAACGGCTATTAAACAACAGTAGTCTGAATTATTGCTATAAATGCGATCGCGCAAATCCTCGGCAATACCCATTTTCATCAGGGGATAAAGCCATCCCATCCATGGAGAGAAGTTATGGAAACCGTAGGTTAAAACTTCGGCAATTTGACGAATATCCTCGGAGGTTGCAAGGCGAATCAGGGGGCAACCATGGGATAGGGAGTGGTTATGATGGGAAAAGGATAAGGATGATGTCACCAGTTTTTAATGAATTAAAAATTTAATACTTTTGTGTTACCAAAAAGTGTGGGGCGAACAAATGTCCGCCCAGATGTTTTTATTTTAACCTCCAAAGGCAACGGGGAAGGTAAGTTTCAGTGCTGCGGTGAGTAATAAGTTTACCAGGGCCACAGGTAACAAAAATTTCCAGCCTAAATCTAATAGTTGGTCAATTCTTACCCTGGGTACTGTCCAACGTAATAGTACCGCAATAAATACTAAAAAGTAGGCTTTTAATACGGTCATGGAAATACCAAGGGAGGCGGTAATGACTTGTAACCAAGGGGTGTTTTCACTTACTCCTAACCAACTAGCTAGGTTTTGAATGGGAATGGGGAAATCCCAACCACCAAGATAAAGTACCGCTACGATGAGCGCGGATAGTACGAGGTTAACATAAGAACCCACATAAAAGAGGGCGAATTTCATCCCTGTATATTCGGTTTGATACCCTGCCACTAATTCTTCTTCTGCTTCGGGTAAATCGAAGGGTAAACGCTCACATTCGGCTAAGGCTGATACCCAAAAGATGAGAAAGCCCACGGGTTGGCGCCAGATATTCCAGCCTAAAATACCATAGCCTGATTGTTGTTCTACTATATCAATGGTACTAAGACTGTTGGACATCATAACGACGGCGAGGACGGCGAGCGCCAAGGGAATTTCGTAGCTAATGGATTGGGCCGCTGCCCTTAAACCACCGAGGAGGGAGTATTTATTGTTGGAGGAGTAACCCGCCATGAGTAAGCCGATGGGGGCAATACTAGAGAGGGAAATCCAAATAAAGATACCTACATTTAAATCGGTGATGACAAGGTTTTGTCCGAAGGGTACGATTAAATATGATAAAAATACGGGGATTACTACCACGGCAGGCCCTAGGGTAAATAAGATGGGATCTGCTTTGGCGGGGGTAATATCTTCTTTAAAAACTAATTTAATACCGTCGGCAACGGGTTGTAATACCCCTAAAGGTCCAGCATATTCAGGGCCAATCCTTTGTTGGGCGGCGGCGGAGATTTTTCTTTCTAACCATACGGTTACTAATACTCCTACGGTTGCACCGATAATCATTAAGACTAGGGGTAATGGTATCCAGAGGGTTTTGGCTAACTCTGGGGGTAATCCTAAGTCGATGAGGGAGGTTATAAAACTTCCTTGTAAATCGATTCCTGAGTTCATTTTATTTGTTTTATTTATTTGCTTCTGGACTTCATTTTATATTAAAGTTACTTATTGAACCAAGATTTGCTCTTTTTTGTCTCCAAAAAGGTTTTGATGATTATAATTTAATGCTAGGATTATTATCCTAAAGGGAGGCTGGTTGTTACTGTTGTTTTTTATTATATGGTGAAGGCTAAACGGTCTAATTTTTATTTTCCTCGTAAATTACTCGCTCGGTATTCTGGGTTTTTGAATGCTACTTATACCCCAAAATTTTATCGTCGCTTGGGTTGGTTTTTGCTTGGTTTAATGGTGGTGGTGGATGATAGGGGTTTAATTTTTTCTAGTTTAGGGGCGATCGCCCTGTTGTTTTTCCTCTACAATTATCAAGGATTCTCTTTTTCTTCTGTTCAGGTATTTTCTCGTTTTTTTTCATCCCATAATCGTCGTTTTACTTTGGCGATGGCAGGGAGTGGAATCGGTGCGATCGTCCTTTACATTAGTGCTAAAATTTGGTTAGAAATAGATAGTCATTGGTTAGCCACGGCCATCATTTTTCAAGGGTTAGTAAGTAGCGGTACTTTTGCCTTGTTAGGTTGGTATTTTTATCAGCAACAAAATAATAAAAAAGAAACCTTTGAACAACATATTAATTATCTAACCGCCGAATCTCCCCTCAAAAGATTAGATGGATTAAATAAACTCATCAACCGATGGGAAACAGGAAAAATAAACCTCTCCCAAACTACATACATGATTGACTATCTACTAATCATGAAAAATAACGAAACCGATTTTGTTATCATCGAAAAACTAAACTACCTTCTCCATCAAATTAACCCTCAACTCAATAACTATTCTAAAAAAGAAATAGAAAAAAAACCTCTTAACATTCCTCACAAATATAAAACAAAAATTGCCATTAACAACTAAAAATTAAAACCGTTACTTATTTTGGGCATAAAATATTATTAAATTACAGTAAATGTAAAATAATAAAACTATTATGATGCCCTATGGCTATCAAAATAAGTCAAGATGCCCCACTTCAACTAAAAATAATTATTCCTTTTGTTTTAACTCCTCAACCTTCAAAATAATCAAATACTCATAAAAACTCTGTAAAACACACCAAGCAAAACCAGCCCTACCATCCAAAAAACCCCTTAAAATAAAATACATATAAATCCAACGAAAAAAAGGGCGAAAAGGAATCCAAAAAGATAAATCTTTTAACGCCCGACGACGAATAACCTCCGTCTCCCCAAAAAATAAATCTCGCCAACGAATAGTTTTATTTATTTCCCTTTGCTTAATATTTTCCATCGCTTCATCCGTAGAATAACGATTATGCTTTTCTAACCAGCGACTTAAACCCTTACTACAAGTGTAATGGGGATAAATATTTTTTAAATATCCCGTTTCCCCCTCGCAAACTTCCCTCTCCGCATGACCAAAATCGATAAAAGAAACCTTACCCTTTTTAAATAAACGCATTTGATGGCGAGGATATTGGCTACTATATTTTATCCAACTACCCAAAAACATCATCTTTTCTGCCACATAATAACCCACATACTCAGGATTTTTTATAGCCTCCAAACATTCATTAAACAACTCAGGAGTAAACCTTTCATCAGCTTCTAATAAATATACCCAATCATACTTCGTTTCAACGTTTTCCAACATCCAATTTCTTTGTTTTCCGTGGGATTCAAAGCCGTGTTGAAAAATCTTGACGGGAAATTGTGAAGCGATTTCAATAGTTTTATCACTACTAAAAGAATCAACCACAATAATATCATCACATGCAGAAGCCGACTTTATACAATCAGCAATGTCAATTTCCTCGTTATAGGTAAGGATAAAAATAGAAAACATTTAAAATATATCGCCAAAAATACTTTGGATAAAGGGATAATAAATAATTGTTATTTTAAAAAATTATTATGATTAATCTTAACCATTTCAAGTATAAGATACAAGGCAACATTTAATCCTAGTAGGAAATAAAACCAATACTTTTAAATGGGATTATAATGGTTATAACCTTAGAAAATAACCACAAACAGCATATATTTCCATGGAATGGCAAGAAAGAAATGGTAACTGGATACTAACCCCCTCTCAACCCATCGGTATTATACATTTTCTCGGTGGTGCCTTTGTCGCTACGGCCCCCCATATTACCTATCGTTGGTTATTGGAAAAACTTGCATCCCAAGGATATTTGATTATTGCGACTCCTTTCGTTAATACATTAGATCATAAAGGCATAGCTCTTTATGTATTAAACAAATTTGAAAATCTTTTACAAAGGTTAGATAACAATACAGGATTAGAGCTAAAATATCTACCTATCTACGGTATGGGGCATAGTATGGGATGTAAATTACATCTTTTAATCAGTAGTTTATTTGAGGTAGAAAGGGCAGGAAATATTTTAATTTCATTTAATAATTATCCCCTGCAAAAAGCTATTCCTTTCATGGATCAAATTATTCCATCTATTACGGATAATCTCAAGAATAATTGGAAAATTGACCCTAACCTACAATTTGAGTTTACCCCATCCCCAGAGGAAACTAAGAATATTGTTAGCGAAAATTATTCGACTCGTCGTAATTTGTTAGTAAAATTTAGCAATGATAATATTGATCAAACTTTAACCTTACAACCAATTTTAACAGAGCTTTTTCCTAACATGATCTCGACCCTAACTTTAGAAGGAAATCACCTCACTCCCCTCGCACAAGACATAGAATGGGAAGTGGGGGAGGTTTTTACTCCTTTTGATGCCATTGGGCAGTGGGTAAAGCAAAGTTTCTCTCGTGATATTTATGTCCTTGAAAAAGAGGTTTCCCGGTGGTTAAATCCTGCTCAGTATTCTTTTTCTGAAAATCTATAATGCAATAATATTACTTTTTAACTGTTATTTGCATGTTCGTAAAACATAAAATATTATTTGATTGTTATTAATTACAAATAAGTTTTGAGTATTTTTTTTTCCTTTTTAGGTGGTATTTTAATGGGGTTAACGGTAGCCCCAACAAATTATTGGTTTTTGGCATGGGTGGCAATGATTCCCCTTTGGATGGGTATAGAAAAAGAGTCTTTATCAAAAACTCTTCTATCCTGTTTTGTTTGGGGTTGTGGTTATCATGGTTTGGCATTATTTTGGATTACAGGGATTCATCCCATGACATGGATGGGCATAGGTTGGTTAAATAGTGTTTTAATCGCTTCGTTTGCTTGGATTTTTATTACTTTTTGGGGAGCTGGATTGGTTGTGGCTTGGGGAGGAAGTTTTTATTTTCTTCTTAATTATATAGACAGTTTTAAAAAAGGAATTAATAATCTTTTTGTCAAGATTTTATTAGGGGCTATTTTATGGTGTTTACTAGAAAAAATATGGAGCTTTTCTCCCCTTTGGTGGTCATCTATTGCTTATACTCAAAGCCCATATAACTTAATTATTTTACAGTTACTAAAAATATCTGGTATTACGACTTTAACGGCAGTAATAATTATATTTAATAGCTTATTGGCTGAGGGGCTAAAGGTTTTCTGGTTGGATTTTAATACTAAAAGTAATTTTGTTAACAATCCTTTAAAGGGATTATCATTAACTATTTATGGTTTGATAATATTAATTTTCTCCCATGGCTTGGGTTATTTTTTTTATACTCAGCCGATGGTTAATAATGATCAAGAAATGATTAGGGTAGGCATTATTCAGGGCAATATACCTAATACTATCAAATTATATGAGTCTGGGGTGGGAAGGGCGATCGCCCGTTACACAGAAAGTTACGAAAAACTGAGTCGAGAAGGAGTAGATTTAGTTATAACCCCAGAAACAGCTATTCCTTTATATTTTGAGGACATCAAAACCAAAACAAAACTCTACCCAGCCATAAAAAGGGAAGAAACCCCCATGGTTTTAGGAGCATTTGGCAAAAAAGAAAATAACTTCAGTAATAGCCTTTTTAGTATCGACGGGGAAGGTAGCGTAATTAAACAGTATGACAAAGTGCATCTTGTACCCCTAGGGGAATATATACCCTTTGCCCCCATCCTAGGCAACTTTATTAACCGTTTATCCCCCCTCGATGCCCATCTAATTGCGGGGGAAAAAAATCAAACCTTTATTACCCCCTTCGGAAAAGCCATTGTCGGTATCTGCTACGAATCCGCCTACGGAGAGCATTTTAGACAACAAACTAACCAAGGGGGCAAATTTATCATCACATCCTCTAACAATGCCCACTACAGCGAAGCTATGCCGTCTCAGCACCATGCCCAAGACGTAATGAGAGCCATTGAAAATGACCGTTGGATGGCAAGGGCAACGAATACGGGATATTCAGGCATCGTTGACCCCCATGGTAACACCATCTGGCTTTCTGAGATGGATCAATATCAAACCCATCAAGATGAAATATACCTTCGCCAAACTCAAACCCTTTATGTGAAATGGGGAGACTGGCTGAGTAATTTGTTCATAATTATATTTATCGGGTCATTAATTTACTGTATAATGATATAGTATTCTGACCATGTACCTTTTTCCTGAGTCAAATCACTAAAATCTTTTCAAACCCCCAGGCAAAGGTTTAGCCAGTAATCAAGATATTAATTTTATTGAAGTAAAAAATATGAGTAATTTGACAGAAGAGAAAATCACCACCGCTGTTACCTCAGAGTGTTTAATGGCGAAAATGTCTCCCTCAGCATTGAATCTTGTGGCGGATTTTTTTAAAGTTTTATCCGAAGGTAGCCGTTTAAATATTGTTTGTGCTTTGCGTAGTGGTCAAAAAAACGTCTCCGAAATTATCGAAATTACTAAGTTAGGACAAGCAAACGTTTCTAAACACCTTAAAATCTTGGCTGGGGCTGGGGTAGTCAGTCGTACTCAAAAAGGTATTAATGTTTATTACCAAATATCTAATCCTTTTGTATTTGAATTATGCGATTTAGTTTGTAATTCTTTATCCATTCAAATTGAGCAACAAAATAAACACTTACATTTATTGAGGGCAATGCAACAAACCATGGAAAATTAATGAATCTAAAGGGTAAAAGTACCTGTAGGAAGCCGATGGCGATTCTATCTTTCATTGCTACACAGCAATTATCTGTTAATTTTCTTAAAAATTATTATTTTTTCGAGTTGAAAAGTAGAGTTAAAATTGTTTAGATAGCATCACACCATAATAACCTGAATACTTTTACCTTAGATATATAACAATGATTACCTGTCCTAATTGTCAATACGAAAACCCTGACGGGGCAACATTCTGTGAACTTTGTTTCACTCCCCTAGGGGAGGGGGCTACGGTTACAAAATGTCCTAACTGCAATGCTGATGTCCCTCCCAATGCAACGTTTTGCGGAGAGTGTGGTTTTAGCTTAAGTTATGATGTTGAACCTGATAAGGTGGATAATTTGGAAATAGATGAACCTAATGCCCCTAGTGTGTCTTCTGCGACAAGGGTGGAAAGTCAAGTTAAGCAAGAAACTTTGTTACAAGTACCCCTAGCAACCCTTCTTCATGTGCAAACAAATACACCCATTGAATTAGCTTCTGATTTACCTGTAATTCATATCGGTAAGGTAAATGACACTGTACCTCCTGATATTGATGTGTCGGGTTTCCCCAATTCTCAGATTGTTTCCCGTGTTCATGCGGATATTCGTCAGGAGGGTGGCTCTTATTTTCTGGAGGATACGGGTAGCGCTAATGGTACTTATGTTAACCATGTGCCTTTGGTGAAGGGAAACCGTCATCGTTTGAGTAATGGCGATCGCATTGCCCTGGGGAAAGAAGATAAAGTAACCTTTATTTTCCAAATGAATTAGAAGAAAACAGAGAGTTAGACGTAAGCCGGATTCTGTTCCCTAAATATTTTAGGGGGTAGTTATCTATCTAGGGTGATTGTTACCAAACACCTCAAGCGGTACACCAGAAGCGGAATAGGAAAAAGATCAACCTTCATTCCTCCGACCTTGCTTCCAACCGGGGTTTACCGAGCCAGTACCTCTCGATACTGCTGGTGCGCTCTTACCGCACCTTTGCACCCTTACCGTCAAAATTTTGAAGGCGGTATGTTTCTGTGGCACTATCCTCACGCTCACACGCACTGGGCATTACCCAGCAAGTCTGATCTTTGGGAAGTCCGGACTTTCCTCAAGCTAGGTTCACAGGAAGACTCTAACTTGCAACTACCTCACCAACTCTCTGTGATGTATATTTTATCACCCTAAACCAACTAATAAATATTTATTTTGCCTTGAGTAGATTAACTTTTTTTAGTTCAAATGTACTGACTATTTTTATCCATAACTGGGAAACATGGTAATAAGGAGAAAAGAGAACCGAAAACTGACGTTCGGTAATTACTGAAGGGAAAGAGTTTAATAATAACTCAAAATAGGTCATTATATAAAGTAGTAGTTAACAAATTGTTATATTTTTATAAATATTTTTTAAGGTTTAGTAACTATAAACGAGATTTCAGGGAAAAAAATTTACAATAGTGAACTTTTTTTTACAAATCAATGTCTATAGAAATAGTAAGATAAAAAATAGACCTAATTTGGAGATTTTTAGGAAACTCCAGAAAAATAAGGGATTTGTTTTACCATAACAATCCTATCACAAAAAAATTGCGCTTGAAGTTAGGAGAAGAGAAGCCCTATGCCCACTGCCAAATTAAACGGAACGGACAAGAAAAAAATTAATACTGTAGATATGGTGCGTACCTATTTACAAGAAATCGGAAAAGTCCCCCTTCTGAGTCATGAGCAAGAAATTGTTTTCGGGAAGCAAGTGCAGGAAATGATGTCTTTGTACGCCCGAAAAGAAGAATTAGCCGAAAAACTTGACCGTGAGCCAACTTTAGAGGAGTGGGCAGAGGCTGTGGAAAAAAGCCCTGCGGAGCTAAAAAAACTTATCCATCAGGGTAAACGAGCCAAGCAAAAAATGATTGAGGCGAATTTACGTCTAGTAGTGGCGATCGCCAAGAAGTACCAGAAAAGAAATATGGAATTTTTGGATCTAATCCAAGAAGGTAGTCTCGGTTTAGAAAGGGGAGTGGAAAAATTTGACCCCACCAAGGGTTTTAAATTCTCTACCTACGCTTATTGGTGGATTCGTCAAGCCATCACAAGGGCGATCGCACAACAAGCCAGAACCATCCGTTTACCCATCCATATTACCGAAAAACTAAACAAAATCAAGAAAACCCAACGGGAACTATCTCAAAAGCTAGGCAGAAGCCCCAACCAAAGCGAAATTGCTAGCGCCCTTGACCTAGAACCCTCTCAAATCAGAGAATACTTCAGTATCGCCCGTCAACCCATCTCCCTAGATGTCAAAGTAGGAGATAACCAAGATACCGAACTATCCGAACTCCTAGAAGACGAAGGATTATCCCCCGATAAATACATCACCCAAGAATTGATGCGTCAAGACTTACACAAACTTCTAGGGGAATTAACCACCCAACAACAAGAAGTAGTAAGACTACGTTTCGGGCTAGAAGACGGAAAAGAATTATCCCTCGCCAAAATTGGTCAAAGAATGGGAATCAGTAGAGAAAGAGTACGTCAACTAGAACAACAAGCCCTTGCTCATCTTCGTAAAAAACGGGGTAGCGTAAGAGAATACATTGTTACAGGCTAATAAATAGTAACAACAGGTTTTCTTCTCAAAAACCATAAGCCAGATTATGCCATTAAAAATCATAGTCTGGTTTTTTTGTGGGGTAGTGTCAAGATTAGTAACAACTATCATTATTTAAAAAAATATTTAGTTAGGATCAAAGCATAAACAAAAATTATTGTGTTGAGGAGCAAGAAAATGAATAAAACATTGCTATGCTTAATCTCTTGTGCTAGTTTACTTTCCATCAGTATGCCGGGGATAGCCTCAGAAGAAACCTTTGTTGATAACGATAATACCCTTGAATCAAACCTCTTTGAGTCTCCAGAAGAATTTGACAACGTTTCCACCTCATCTACCGCCCTTCAATCTTTTGAGATAGATTCTTCCAACACCACAATCTTTAGCAATACCCCCGAAGAATCAGAAATTGCCCAAAATATGGGTGGAACTTCCACCTCCTTCAACAACTGGTACGCTGGAGCCAGTTTAGGGGTATTCTTTCCCAGTGACGGATTTTTAGACAATGGTTTTGGCCCCTCCGCCTATCTCGGTTATCAATTTAGCCCCAACCTAGGAGGAGAAATAGGACTATTATATGCAGGTTCAGACTTAAGTGGTCGTACAGGAGATGCCAACATTCTCTCCGTAATTGCCAGCGCCCGTTATAGCGCCCCCTTTGAAGGTAGTGCCAACTGGAACTATTTTGGTACTGCAGGGGTTGGATTTACCCGCTCTTCCATCACTGCCCCCGCTAGAACTGTGGGAAATGTGTTTCAACCAGCCATTGACAGCCGAGACACCTCATTTAGTTTTGAAGTAAAAGGAGGAGTAGGATACGAATTTACCACAAATACTTCCGCTTTTGCTCAACTAAGATACCTCAATGTTTCTGGAGGTAATTCCAATTACTTTTCCACAGAGCTAGGGGTTCACTATAAATTCTAATCTTCTTTTCAAAATGTAGGGTGGGCATGGCCCACCTTTTTCCTTTCAAGCAATACTTTCCCTATATCGGTTGTCTGCCATAAAGATAAGTTAAAAATTGGAGATGTTGCCCCATATCCTCCGTCAAATGATGGTCAAGATAACGCCAACTCCAGTTATCATCCACCGTGCCAGGGGTATTCATCTTAGAATTAGTACCCAAGCCCAATAAATCCTGTACAGGAAAAATTGCCATATCCGCCACAGAAGCCAACGCAAGGCGAATCAAACTCCAGTGGATACCCTCATCACAAATCCCTCCAAGATAATCCACCACGGCTTTACGTCCTTCAAAAGAGCGTTTTTCAAACCAACCCACCGTAGTATCGTTATCATGGGTACCTGTGTAAACAACACAATTACGCTTATCATAATTGAACGGTAAAAAACCATTGGCTCGATCAGAATCAAAGGCAAAATGAAGTATTTTCATTCCAGGAAACTCAAACTTATCCCGTAGCGCTTCCACCTCTGGGGTAATTACCCCCAAATCTTCCGCCACGATAGGTAATGTACCTAATTCCTTTTTCAGAATCGTAAAAAATTCCTCTCCGGGGGCTTTTACCCACTCTCCATTCATAGCGGTGGTTTCTCCCTCTGGCACAGCCCAAAAGGCTTCAAACCCACGAAAATGGTCAATGCGCATAATATCTACATATTCCAACATCGCTTTGATTCTTCTTA
This sequence comes from Cyanobacterium sp., assembly GCF_054166785.1. Taxonomy (NCBI): domain Bacteria; kingdom Bacillati; phylum Cyanobacteriota; class Cyanophyceae; order Chroococcales; family Geminocystaceae; genus Cyanobacterium; species Cyanobacterium sp. The sequence continues at coordinate 4,734 of NZ_JBSZCP010000023.1, read as the reverse complement.
CCCACCAAGCAAAGTTAGTTTTTTGTAAGGCTTCCCAGTTATAGACAGGATTTCCCCACAACTGCCCTGTTTCACTAAAATAATCGGGGGGTACTCCCGCCATGGATGCAGGGGCTCCAGTTTCTTCGTCTAAGCAAAAAATACTTTGATTTGCCCACACGTCCACACTATCATGGGCAACATAGATGGGAATATCTCCAAAAATCTGGATTCCCCTTTCATTGGCATAGTTTTTTAAGTTGCACCACTGACGGAAAAAGCTAAACTGTAAAAACTTATGATAAAACATTTCATCCCCTAGCTTTAGTTGCCATTTTTTTATGGCTTCAGGCTCTCTTTTGGCGATGTCTTTTTCCCACTGAAACCAAGCTGCCCCATGGTGATATTCTTTTAAGGCCATGAATAGGGAGTAGTTTTCTAACCAGTCGGCGTAATCGTGGCAAAATTGGTCAAATTCTTGTTTATATTCGTCTTCTTCTCTTTTTCCAAAGGTATCAAATGCCTTTCTCAGGAGGGGATATTTTGTTTCTACCACTAAGTCATAGTCAACCCTTGAAGGATTGGTGTGTTTAAATTTTTCTTGGGCTTGGTTTATATCTTCTTCCGTTAGTAAATCATCTCCATAGAGAATATCAAGGCTGATGAGAATGGGATTACCTGCTAAGGCAGAGTAACATAAGTAGGGGGAATTACCGCTTCCTGTAGGGCCTAGGGGCAATATCTGCCATACTTGTTGATCACTGCTACGAAGAAAATCGACGAAGCGATAAGCTCCTCCCCCAAGATCTCCAATACCATAAGGACCAGGTAGTGAGGTAGGATGGAGTAGGATTCCACTGGAGCGACGATCAAACATGAGTTCTAGTTGGTTGTTTTGTACGATTTTATCTTAGCAAAGAGGACTTATTCAGCAACCATTTATTTGTGACTGATTGCTGAATGGCAGTATTTTTTATAGATCTCCTCTTAGGGCATAGAGAATAAAAACAATTACAGGTCCTGCGATGAGGATTAAACCAACGGAGGTTAGCTGTAAGAGTACTTCAAAGTCAACGTTACTAAAAAAGTTTGTGATAAAGTCCATATTTGCTCCTAAGTAGTTAAATTATTATTTATGATACTGATTGTGCCTTTTTGGTATTAAGCCATAAATCTCTTGATATAAAATAGAGTTATGAATGTCTTTTTGTTCTGACGTTTTAATACTTTTTTTAGGGCTGAATTAGTATTTTTTATTTTTTATACTGACAAAATATATCATACTAGGAAAGGTTGCCCTCCATGGTGGTAATTTCAAGAAAATTTATTAAGTTTTGTTACGAGGTTTTGTTATGGGCAAATGGCGATGTATAGAAGGTTGTGGTGCTTGTTGTAATTTAGATCCTTCGGAGCGCCCTGATTTGGATTCTTATTTGAGTCCTGAGAATCTGGAGTTATATTTGAGCATGGTGGGGGAAAATGGTTGGTGTATCAACTATGACCATGAAAATAGGAAGTGTACTATTTATGAGGATAGACCTAGTTTTTGTCGGGTGAAGCCAGAAACTTTTTTACAAATGTTTGGCATTGAGGAGGAGGAGTTTAATGATTTTGCCATCGATTGTTGTGTTCAACAGATTGAGGGGGTTTATGGAAATCCTAGTGAGGAGTTAGAGGCTTATGGGGCTGGGTAGAGAAATAATTGACAATGGACAACCAACAATGGACAATTTAAACCGACATTAAAAGAATCTTTATTCCCCGTTGCCTATCTAAACGAGAAATCATTGTCAAAATCAGCAACACCTGAACATTTTTATTATTATCTAACACTTTTAAGTATTAAAGCTCTCTGAAATATGGAATTAAATATCGGCTGGTTATATCCTAATCTAATGAGTACCTATGGCGATCGTGGTAATGTAATTTGTATTCAAAGGCGTTGTCAATGGCGTAATCTGGCTGTAAATATTTTACCGTTAGATCAAGAGGCGGATATAAGCAGTTTTGAAAATTTTGATTTGGTGGTAGGGGGAGGTGCGCAGGATAGGCAACAGGAAATTGTCATGCGTGATTTACAGGGCGCAAAGGCGGACATAATTAGAGAAAAGTTACATTCAGGTACTCCGGGGGTTTTTACCTGTGGCTCTCCTCAACTGTTGGGAAAATATTATGAACCTGCTTTGGGGGAGAGGATTGAGGGTTTAGGTATTTTGGATTTAGTGACTAAGCACCCCGGGCAAAATGTCCAGCGTTGTATCGGCAATGTGGCTTTTGAGTTGGTGGGGAATCCTTTGGCGGATGATATTCAACGGATGATGGGGGGGGAGTCTCCTGTGGTGGTGGGTTTTGAAAATCATGGTGGTAGGACTTATTTGGGGGATGTGTCGCCCTTGGGGAAGGTGTTGAGTGGTTATGGGAATAATGGGGAGGATGGTTTTGAGGGGGCTTTTTATCAAAATGCGATCGCAACCTATGCCCATGGTCCTTTATTACCTAAAAATCCTTTCTTAGCTGATTGGTTAATCATAAAGGCGATCGCCCATAAATATCAAGAAAATATCACCCTAACCCCCCTTGATGACACCCTCGCCCACCAAGGCAGAAAAGCCATCCTCAAAAAATTAGGTATCAAGCATTAACCCTGATCATTCCATCTCCCTGATAAATTCACCCTTTCAGCAAAACGTCAATGATTAGTTGTCAATTGTAACAAAACTTCATATAATGGAAAATGTAATAAGTATAAATTACTATTAATCATGTTTACTTATGATTTTCCGTACCTTACAGCAATTATAGCCTTACCATTAGTTGGTGCTTTAGCCATTCCCTTCATTCCCGATAAATATGGCAAAAACACTAGAAATTATGCTCTTTTCATTGCCTTAGTAAACTTTGGATTAATTATCTACGGCATATCCCAAAGCTACACCATCGGCGCTAGTGAACTTCAACTGCAGGAAACCTATTCATGGCTTCCTCAAATCGGTTTAAATTGGTCTTTGGCCATCGACGGCATTTCCATGCCCCTAATTGTATTATCAGGTTTAATCTCCACCCTGTCTATCCTTGCATCTTGGAAAGTTGATAACAAACCAAGACTATATTTCTTTTTATTATTAGTTCTTTATAGCGCCCAGATTGGGGTATTCGCAGCCCAAGACTTACTATTATTCTTCATCATGTGGGAATTAGAATTAGTTCCCGTTTATATCTTAATATCTATCTGGGGAGGAAAAAAACGCCTCTACGCCGCTACCAAATTTATCTTGTACACCGCCCTAGCCTCTATTTTTATTCTCGTTTCAGGACTAGCCCTAGCATTTTATGGGGATACCTTCACCCTCAACATTGCCGAATTAGGTTTGAAAAACTATCCTCTTACCCTAGAAGTTTTGACCTATACCGGTTTCCTTATCGCCTTCGGGGTAAAACTGCCTATCTTCCCCTTCCATACATGGTTGCCCGATGCCCATAGCGAGGCTTCAGCCCCTGTATCCATGGTTTTAGCGGGGGTTTTATTGAAAATGGGTGGTTATGGTCTAATTCGCTTTAATATGGAGATTTTACCCGATGCCCACATCAAATTTGCCCCTCTTTTAATTATCCTTGGGGTGGTAAACATTGTTTATGGTGCATTTACTGCCTTTGGACAAACTAACCTCAAACGTCGTCTAGCCTCTTCCTCCATATCCCACATGGGATTTGTCTTAGTGGGCATTGCTTCCTTTACCGATTTAGGGATGAATGGGGCGATGTTACAAATGATTTCCCATGGCTTAATTGCCGCCGCTTTATTCTACCTCTCTGGGGTGGCTTACGAGCGCACCCATACCCTAATGATGGACGAAATGGGTGGGATGGCGAAATTGATGCCCAAAACCTTTGCCCTATTTACCACCGCTTCCATGGCATCCCTTGCTTTACCTGGGATGAGTGGTTTTGTCAGTGAGTTATCTATCTTCCTCGGTATTGCCCAGAGTGATGCTTACAGCTCTACTTTCAAAATAGTTGTTACTGTATTGGCAGGGGTAGGTTTAATTTTAACTCCTATCTATCTACTATCTATGTTGAGGGTGGTTTTCTACGGCAACCAAGAAAATGCTTTAGAGTTGCCCCGTTTTGGAATAGATGCTAAACCCCGTGAGGTATTCATAACCACTTGTTTGATATTACCTATTATCGCCATTGGTTTATATCCTAAGTTAATCACCACTACCTATGATGTGGATACCGTTGAAGTGGCATCAAAAGTAAGGGCTGCATTACCTGTGATTGTCGAAAATCATGTAACGGCTATCAAGGTTGCAGAAGTTGATTTATCTTCCATGCCCCAAATTGAGCGTTAATCAATGATAGTTTGATTTCCCGTTAATTCTCCTTCCTCATTTTTGGGGGGGGAGATTTTTTTGTTTGAATATCATACTTGATCCGTAAAAAAAAGTACAATAGTAGAACGATTAAGCCCATTGTCCATAAACAATCAATAAAAATACAGTTTATCAAAAATTTTGGGTATAAAACCCCGTCATTCATGACGGCTTTATATTTATTACAAGATATATTAATAAATTGTAAGCATAGATGGTATACTACCATTTAGTTTAACAATACCATTTAGTTTAACAACCCCCAGCAGATGCTGAATCTAACGTTCAACTACAAGCTAAAACCTACGGCGAAGCAAATAGAAATCATTGAGCATAATCTTGATGTCTGTAAGTCAGTATGGAATCACGGTTTGTATGAACG
>NZ_JBSZCP010000022.1:0-33708 GCF_054166785.1 Cyanobacterium sp. | reverse complement strand
TAAGGATGCTGCTTCCCAAATAGGGTAGAAGTGAAGACCGATAGCGTTAGAGCTAGGTACTACTGCTCCAGAGATGATGTTGTTTCCGTATAATAAAGAACCTGCTACAGGCTCACGGATTCCGTCGATGTCCACGGGGGGTGCAGCTACGAAAGCGATTAGGAAACAAGTGGTTGCAGTTAATAGACAAGGGATCATTAATACACCGAACCAACCTACATAGAGGCGGTTATTGGTAGAGGTGATCCACTGACAAAACTGCTCCCATGCGGAAGACTGTTGTTGTTGTAAAGTGGTAGTCATCTTTTATGATTTCTTTATGATGTTTTCGAGGTACGATAATTGAGTGAATGTATCACTCTGTGTCTATAATAATACACCAAGTAAAGTTTTGTCAAGGATTTTAAGAAATCTTTTTTCGGTAGCCTTCTATGCTAATGAATACCTGCCATGGAGTCTTTTTCAGGGAGAGTGTTTTGAGATTTTTCGGGGATGGAAGAATATTGCACTGATGGTTTATCCTTAGGGGGATTGCGAGGTTGTGGGGGAATATGAATTGCAAAAGAAAAAGCCCCCAATCTGAGAAAATGAGAGCTTTTTTTGGCTAAAAGATTAAAATTGAGGGTTTATTGTCCTGTGATGGATAAACTATCAACCCAAATATGAGGACATACACCACTGGGGGTGATTTCAGCTTCTTCTTCGACAAAAATGATAGATTTTAATAAATCGAGAAAATCTCCTGCTACGGTGGCCGCTTCAATGCTGGTTTTTTCTCCTTTGTTCACTAACCAACCGTCAAAAGGAAGGGAAAATGAGCCTTGTAATGAGTTGACCCCTGCATGGAGGGCTTGGACATCGTCAATGAGGATAACGTTTTCTGCCTCTTTTAAACTATATTGTTGCTCTGGTGGTTGTCCTCGAAAAACATGGAAAAAGTTAGGGCTGATACTCACTTTTGCTCCAATATTGGCGTTGCCTGTGGGTTGGGCTTTCATTCTTTTGGCAGTAACGCTACTGTGGAGGAAATTCGTTAATACTCCTTCGACGATGAGGGGAAGGTTTTGGGTGGGGGTACCTTCTCCGTCAAAGGTTTCTCCGCTGATGTTGGCGGGGTGCAGGGCATTGTCGGATACGGATAGGAGAGGGGATGCTATTTTTTCACCGAGGGATTCGGGGGTGGAAAGACTTTGTTTATCGAGGATGCTTTGGGCGTTATAGAGGTTACTAAATGCACCCAATAGGCTTAGGAAGGCTTCGGGGGAAAAGACGACTCTATATTTTCCTGATTTGATGGGTTGATAGTCTAGGTGGCTAATGGTTTTGGTGACGGTTTCTTGAAAACAGCTATCTATGTCTAGTTTGGGTAGGCTGGGGGCGATTTTGAATGCTCCTCCGCTACGGGGTTTTCTGCCTTCTTGTTCGGTGGTGGCGTATAGATAAATGGTGGCGTAGGTGCGGTTTTCTTCTCTTAATGCTCCTTCGCTGTTGAGGTAGAATCTCTCTATTTCTTGTTCTGATATTCCATTATAAGGTACCGAGGCGATCGCACTGTGGGCTTTTAATAAGTTATCTTCTACGGTTAAAAGTTTTTCGATTAACTCAGCAGGGGGGGTTTGCTCTCCTAATTCTACTTGGACTTCGGGTAAGGGGGATTTTGCTTTGTCACTAAAATCAGGAATATTTTCTTTCACACCAAAAAAACTAGCTTCATAGGCAGTTTTCAATGCTGCTTCAATGCCTTTATCATCCACGTCGGTGGTGGATGTCACCCCAATTTGGTTATCATCATTCCAAACTCGCACAATGACACTAGATTTCTGGGAGGCTTTTACCTGTTTTGGCTCCCCTTGAAATACTTGAACACTGGTTTGCTCTACCGTTGAGCCATAAATGTCGTATTTTTTGATATTTAACTTTTCTGCTTTTTCTTTGGTGTTAAGGGCGATCGTTTGTACTTTTGACATATAATCCTAAACAATTACTATTTGTGATCAAAAAAAATTACCGAGAAGATTGTGTTCATCCATATACCAATATAGCCAAAACTTTGACTTTTCATTATCGAATAATGATCAATTTAAAGGAAATAATGTAAAATCACTTCTCACCTTATCTGTGAGTTTACGTCTATTTAGCCAATTAAACTTTAATATATCCTCATTACCCGACATATTCTCTCCTGCCCCCAGAGTATAAATTGCTCCAATAAACGGTAATGCCTTTAAGGGTAAATTTTTGGTCTTCATTTTATCAGGAATTTTTTGATGATCAAGATAAAATTTGTAATACCCATATCCCCGATTATATTCAGGGTTATCAGGAATATCTAAGATGTCATATTTAAGAATGTTTGCAGTTCCTGAAAGGGTATAGAATTTACCTCTTTTGATATATATGTAAGGTTCCCCTTCTAAATATTTGTAACCATTAGAAAAATACCAGCCATTACAAGAAGGATGTTTCTCTACAAACGAAGCTAATTTTGAGCTTACACAATCATCCGCATCCACAAACATCACATGAGTCGGGTTAAATTTTTTCGCTTCTACTATTCCTCTTAAAACTTTTCGTCCTTTATCTGTTAGTCCCTTTACAATTCTATTGGGGTGTTCAGGAATATCATAAGTCATCGGTATATATTCCACATCAGGATGAGAAAATGTAATTATTGGTTTTTCATGACAGACTACAAGCACTTTAAAGTGAGAAGATGTTTGATTACAGATAGATTTTAAAGTTCTTTCCAACAATTGACTAACTCTATCCCAAGATTTACATACTTTTTCACTTTTCAGTGGAACTATAAAAACTAGCATATAATTTCATAAAAGATTATAAATTACTACTGATAATAGCTTAGATGAGTAGTTTATTTTTAAATTTATATTTGTAATCAATAATAGTATTTATACTACCTACATTAAAAATTAGATAAAGTATTTTCAATAGCAAGTATAAATTATAGGCTTCAATAATTACATTTTAATTTAATAAAATGAACAAAATAAAAATTTTATATATAGCTGGATGGGGTCGTAGTGGTAGCACTATAATGGCTAGAATTTTAGGACAAATTAACTCTTTCTTTCATGGTGGAGAATTGAGAACTATTTGGAAAGATGGATTAGGTAAAAATAGTACGTGTGGTTGTGGAAAACCCTTAAAAGAATGTCAAACATGGACAAATATTTTCGCAGCAGAAATGCAAAATATTGACATGGTCGATAGCAAATTAATAAGTAATTTAAGAAATAGTGTAGAACCAAAAACAAAAGATATTATATTATCTGCTGTATTTCCTAAACTCATTAATAGAAAACTTGGCTCACAAGAATATATTTCTGCTTTAAAAAATTTATATGCTGGTATTAGAGCATCAACGGATGCAAAACTAATAGTAGATGATTCTTTGCACCCTGGGTATGCTTCTATTTTAAATAGAATTGATAATTTTGAATTATATATACTACACCTAATTCGTGATCCCCGTGGTTGTGCTTATTCTTGGTTAAAGCCATCAAGGTATTTAGGAAATTATAGAGTTAGTGATACTGCTTTGGGTTGGAACTTGAGAAATATTGCTATAGAGTCATTAGCCATGGAACAAAAAAATCATTATTTAAGAATTTATTATGAAGATTTTATAAAAAATCCTCGAGCAATGGTTCAAAATATAGTTGATTTTGTGGGTTTTTCTGATGCAGATTTACCTTTTGTGGCTGATGATGAGGTTGATTTGGGTATTACCCATAGTGTTTTTGGGAATCCTAACCGCATGAAAACGGGGGTAGTTAAGTTAAAGTTGGATGAACAGTGGAAAACTAATTTATCTCGACAAGATTATTTGAAGGTTACGGGGTTATGTCTTCCTCTGATGTTAAGGTATGGTTATCCTAAGAAATAAGTAATTAATCTTAGAATAGACATAGTTTAATAGATTGTGAGTAACGGTATGGAAACGGCTGACTTGGTGACATGGTTAAAAGAGCGCACCGCTATGGGTATTTTACCTGATGAGGTACTAGAGGCGATCGCCCCTAACCTAAGTTTAACCTCTTGGGAAAAGGATGAAACTATCATCGAAGCCAGTCAACCTATTAAAAATGTCTATATTTTAGAAGCAGGGCAAGTAGAAATCAAAGGCACAAAACAAACCTCCTGTTTACTGCCTGGGAGCTTGATAAATCTACGGGAGCTAATTTTGGAACAATCTGCCCAAAATACCATTACCATCCTCACTGAAGCGAAATTATGGGCAATTCCTGCGGAAAAATTTACCCAGTTGATCAAACAATATCCTGCCATAAGTCAAGCCTTTTCCCAACAACTAGCCCAAGAAATTGCCAACCTTTCTTCCCAATTAGATTTTGAACAGGAAAGGAGGGAAATATTACGCCCTTATCTGGTAAACAAAGCCAAACGGGGAATTATCGGTAAAAGTCGCTATGGGGTGAGGTTACGGCAAGATGTAAAAAATGCTTCTAAAGATCATGAATCTGTCTTAATTTTTGGAGAGCAAGGATTAGAAAAAGATAACCTAGCCGCCCTAATTCATTACGGTTCGGGCGATCGCCGTGAGCCTGTTATTAAGGTAGATTGTGCTAAACTTCAGGCCAGTGGAGCAGAAATTTTTGGTAGGGCGGGGGGTAAACCAGGGTTAATTGAAGCCGTAGGTAAAGGCACTTTAATTTTTAATAACATTCAAGATTTATCCTCGGAATTATTACCTTCCATTGTCAAATTGTTAGAAACTAAAACCTATACTGCTATTAATCGAGGGGAGAATATAACTAATAGGGAAAAAGAGTGTTCTGCCCGTTTAATTATCATTGCTGAAAAGGTTATTCCTGACATTAAAAAACTGATTACCCATAATATAAAAGTACCTCCTTTAAGGGTAAGAAAAAGTGACATCGAGGATCAAGTTAATTACTATATCAGTTTAGTTTCCCGCAACAAAAAAATTAATAAACCTCAAATTAGCCCCGAAGCCTTACAACGCTTACAAAGTTACGATTTCCCTAACAATTTACGAGAATTACAAAACCTAATTGAAAGGGCGATCGTGCAAATATCAGGTACAAATGAACTAACGGAAGAAATTATTTGGCCATCTCAAAGCAAAAAACGACAATTTCGCTTCAACCTTTTAACCGCCTATCCTCGTTTTCGTAACTTCCTGCGTAGTCCGTGGTGGCCTGATCGCATTAACTACGGCTTCACTTTAACAGTCTTTGCCCTCGTGGTGATCATTTTATTTATGGGGCCCCAAACTAGGGATCAAAACTTTGCCCTCAATTTATTCTGGGCTTGGTGGTGGCCTCTGATTTTACTAGCTTTTCCCTTTGTAGGTCGTTTGTGGTGTTCTATATGCCCATTTATGATTTATGGAGAAGTAACCCAAAAATTGACCCAAATATTATTTCCCAATTATCAACTGAAAAAGTGGCCAAGAAAAACTGCGGAAAAATGGGGCGGTTGGTTTTTGTTTTCAGGATTTGCTCTCATTTTATTATGGGAAGAACTGTGGGATTTACCAAACACAGCTTACCTTTCTTCCTGTTTATTGTTATTAATCACGGCGGGGGCGATGATTTGTTCAGCTATATTTGAAAGACGTTTTTGGTGTCGTTATCTTTGCCCCATCGGGGGAATGAATGGGATGTTTGCTAAGTTGGCGATGACGGAGTTACGAGCGCAACAGGGTACTTGTTCGGCGGAATGTAATACTTATCAATGTTATAAGGGTGGGGCGGAAAAGGGAGAGGGGCAGGAAACCAATGGATGCCCTTTATATTCCCACCCTGCCCAAATGCAGGATAACCGAGACTGTGTATTGTGTATGACTTGTTTAAAGGCTTGTCCCCATCGTTCAGTTACTTTTAATCTGCGCCCTCCTGCGGTGGAGTTGTGGACGACTCACCAGCCCCGTAGTTATGAGGTGGCGTTACTATTTTTACTCCTTAATGCGGTGTTTTTACATCTGACTCCCCAAATTAATGATTATTTTAATTTAGGTTTAGATTTGGATAATTTTTGGATTCATGGATTAAGTGCGATCGCCCTTATCACTATTCCTGTTATTGTTCCTTTAATAGCCCATGGTGTCATTCGTCTAGTTTGTAAACTAAATCAAATCCAATCCCGTAGTTTTATCGAACTTGCCTACGGCTATCTACCCTTAGTGTTAACCGTCAGTTTGGCTTACTATTTGCAAATGGGTTTAGGGGAAGCAGGGCAGGTGTTACCTCTTATTGCCACTACCTTTGGCTTGGATGGCAGTGGTTTACCCGTTTGGGTTGCCCATCCTGCGGTGATTGCTTTTTTACAGGGAGTAACTATCATTTTCGGAGTTTTACTAACCATTATTTTGAGTCAAAAAATAGCCCGTCAATCCTTCAAACTTCTTTTACCTCAACACTTATCTAGTGTTAGTCTGGGAATTGCTTTTTGGTTATTGATTGTTTAAGGCACTCTGTAAATTTCAAAAGAAAACTACACGGCAAATGATAGGTTTAAGCAAAAAAACTGTTGACCATTACTTATTTTCTGTTGCTTACCGTAACTCAGAGACTTTGAAATCAAGTTTTATTCATGTTCCAGTGTAGGAAGTTTTCAGGTAAGATTGACTATTGATAGTTTTAAAATCAACTAATTATGGATTTTTCTAGTCAAATCGCTAGTCAATTAAATGCGATCGCAATTCTACCAGAAGGAATTGTTATCATTACATTATTATTAGTATTAATAGGAGATTTAATCTTTGGACGTAAATCCGCCTCATGGTTGCCCTACGTTGCCATCGGAGGTTTATTAGCGTCGGTGACAGCCCTAGTTTTGGGCTGGGATAATCCCAATCCTCAATCATTTTTAGGCTCTTTTGTGGGTGACAACCTCAGTATTGTATTCCGCATCATTGTGGCACTTTCAGCGGCCGTTACCATCACCATGAGCATTACTTATATTGAAAATACAGGTACAGCCCTATCGGAGTTTATTTGTATTTTACTCACCGCCACCCTTGGGGGGATGTTTCTCTGTGGTGCGTCGGAATTGGTAATGATTTTTGTGTCCTTGGAGATGCTCAGTATTTCCTCATACCTGATGACAGGATACATGAAAAGAGATCCCCGTTCCAACGAAGCGGCTTTGAAATATCTTTTGATTGGGGCGGCTAGTTCCGCTATTTTTCTCTATGGCTTATCCTTATTGTACGGATTATCAGGCGGTTTAACCGATATAAATGCGATCGCCTCTACCATTCAAGTCGGCATTGGATTAGAATCTTTAGGTTTAGCCATTGCCCTCGTTTTTGTCATCGCAGGTATCGCCTTCAAAATTTCCGCTGTACCATTCCACCAATGGACTCCAGACGTTTACGAAGGTTCTCCTACCCCCGTGGTTGCTTTCCTTTCCGTAGGTTCAAAAGCCGCAGGATTTGCCCTAGCCATTCGTTTACTCGCCACCGCCTTTAATCCCATGGGAGAACAATGGCAATTCATTTTTACCGCCCTAGCCATCCTCAGTATGGTACTAGGAAACGTCGTAGCCCTTGCCCAAACTAGCATGAAAAGGATGTTAGCATACTCCTCCATCGGTCAAGCAGGGTTTGTGATGATTGGTTTAGTAGCCGACTCTCAGGCAGGGTATTCCAGCATGATATTCTACCTATTCATCTACCTATTCATGAACCTTGGTGCCTTTACCTGCGTGATTCTTTTCGCCCTCAGAACAGGTACTGATAAAATTAGCGACTATGCAGGATTATATCAAAAAGATCCCCTTCTCACCCTCGGTTTAAGCCTCTGCTTACTCTCCCTTGGCGGGATTCCTCCCTTGGCAGGATTTTTTGGTAAAATTTACATTTTCTGGGCAGGATGGCAAAGTGGGCTATATGGTCTAGTTTTAACCGCCCTCGTCACCAGTGTAATTTCTATCTACTACTACATCCGAGTGGTGAAAATGATGGTAGTAAAAGAACCCCAAGAAATGTCTGAAGTCGTGAAAAGATACCCCCCCGTGCGCTGGAATTTACCCGGTATGCGTGCGATGCAAGTATCCCTTGTGTTACTGGTGGTAGCCACTTCTTTAATTGGTATTCTTTCTAACCCCGTGGTAACCATTGCGAATAATTCCGTTACCAGTAGTGCTGTCTTAGAAAGTGCCATTTCACCGAATCAGCTAGTGGGTGATATTGCTATCAATAAATAAGCTCATCAAATTTTCGTCTTACAAAGACACAAAGATTTTGAATTAAGTGGGGTTGATTTACCGTCAGCCTCATTTTTTTTATTTACTCCCCATTGCCCATTATCCATTGCCTAATCGTGATTTTCAGAGGTCTAATATATGTTAAAATAGCATTAATTTCGTGACTCAAAATTATATGACCTCCATCCAAGAACGCATTGTACCAACCAATCTAACCAGTGAAATGTCAAACTCTTACCTAGAGTACGCCATGAGCGTTATTGTGGGTAGGGCTTTGCCCGATGCAAGAGATGGTTTAAAACCAGTTCACCGTCGTATTTTATACGCCATGTATGAGCTAGGATTGACCCCTGAACGACCTTTCCGTAAGTGTGCAAGGGTTGTGGGGGAAGTCTTGGGTAAATACCACCCCCACGGTGACTCGGCGGTATATGATGCCCTTGTGAGGATGGCACAGGATTTTTCCATGCGTAGTCCCTTAATTAATGGTCATGGTAACTTTGGTAGTGTGGATAATGATCCCCCAGCGGCCATGCGTTACACAGAATGTCGTTTGCAATCATTGGCTACCAACGGACTTTTAAGGGATATTGAAGCGGAAACCGTTGATTTTATCGATAACTTTGATGGCTCACAGCAAGAGCCTGTGGTACTTCCTGCGAGGATACCCCAACTGTTGTTAAATGGTACAACGGGTATTGCCGTGGGGATGGCGACAAATATTCCCCCCCACAACCTCGGCGAATTGATTGATGGTACCATTGCCATGATTCATAATCCTGAAATTACTGACATCGAATTAATGCAGTATATTCCAGGGCCTGATTTTCCCACAGGGGCGCAAATTTTGGGCAGACAAGGCATCAAAGAAGCCTACACCACGGGCAGAGGTTCGGTAACTATGCGGGGGGTAGCTAGTATTGAAACCATTACCCAAAGGGGCAGACAGGATAAGGAAGCTATTATTGTTACGGAGTTACCTTATCAAACCAACAAAGCCTCTTTGATTGAGAAAATCGCTGACTTGGTTAATGATAAAAAAATTGATGGTATCTCTGATATTCGGGATGAGAGCGATCGCAACGGGATGCGCATTGTCATAGAATTAAAAAGGGATGCCTACGCTAGGGTAGTATTAAACAACCTCTACAAACAAACCACCATCCAAAGCAACTTCGGTTGTAATATGTTGGCATTAGTGGGTAACGAACCTCAACTTTTAACCCTCAGAAAATTCCTCGAAGTATTCCTTGATTTTAGGGTAGAAGCCATTACCCGCCGTACCCAATATCGTCTCCGTAAAGCCGAAGAAAGGGATCATATTTTACAGGGTTTACTCATTGCCCTCGGTAACCTAGACGCAGTCATTCGCTTGATAAGAAGTGCCTCTGATACTGCTAATGCCAAACAACAGTTAGTAGAAGATTTATCCCTCTCCGAGTTTCAAGCCGACGCTATTTTGCAAATGCAACTTAGAAGACTCACCGCCCTAGAAGCTGAGAAAATCGAAGCCGAACATCAAGATTTATTAACCCAAATTATCGACCTAAGAGATATTCTTGAGCGTCGGGAAAGAATTGATGCCATCATCGAAGAAGAATTAACCGAAATCAAAAATATCCATGCCACCCCCCGCCGTACGGAAATTATCCAAGGGGATGGAGATTTAGTTGATATTGATTTAATTGCCAACGAACAAGTAGCCATTATCTTAACCGAACAAGGCTATTTGAAAAAAATGCTCGTGAGTACCTTTGAAGCTCAAAACAGAGCCACCAGGGGTAAAGCAGGGGCAAAAATGAAGGAGAATGACGAGGTACAACACTTCCTCACAGGGTGTGAACATGATACGGTGCTTTTCTTTAGTGATAGGGGGGTGGTGTATGCCCTCAGTGCCTATCAAATACCCTCTAGTTCCCGTAATGCAAGGGGTATGCCCATTATCCAAATGCTACCTATCTCCTCGGAGGAAAAAATTACCTCCATCCTAGCGGTAAGTGAGTTTACTGACCATGAATATTTAGTAATGCTCACCCAAAATGGCTTTATTAAAAAAACCGCCCTTTCTGCCTATGGGAATATCCGTAGTAACGGTTTAATCGCTATTTCTTTGGCGGAGGGTGATGAATTACGCTGGGTACGTTTGGCCACCGCTGATGATAGTATTTTAATTGGCTCTCGTCGAGGTATGGCAATCCATTTCCATGCTGATAATGATCAACTGCGCCCCCTCAGTCGTACGGCGAAAGGGGTTAAATCCATGAAGCTACGCAAAGGGGATCAATTAATTAGTATGGATATTATTCCTTCTCAGGTGGTGGCAACCATTGGGGAGGCGGATGACAATGAGCCTGATAATGATACGGAGGAAGAATTAACCAATGATACCGCAAAGGATGCACCTTGGGCTTTGGCGGTGACCACTAGCGGTTATGGAAAAAGGGTTCCTGTATCCCAATTTAGGTTACAACGACGAGCGGGGTTAGGTTTGAGAGCCATTCGTTTCCGCAAATCCACGGAAGAATTAGCTGCCTTACATATCGTCAATCCTGATGATGAGTTTATGATTATCACCACCAAGGGTATTATTATTCGTTGTGATGTTAATGCTGTTTCCCTCCAATCCCGTAATGCTAGTGGGGTAAGGGTTCAGAAATTGGATGGGGATGATGCGATCGCAGCGGTTGCCCTTGTACCTCCTTCTAGTGAAGAAACCAGCGAGGAAGCCATTGCCGAATCCTTAGATGATTAAGGGTGGGGGTTGAATATTGTTCAACCCCTCGGATAAACCCTAACTTTGGGATAAACGCTTAACCTCTTGCCCCCCCAACAAAGACTGTGCCTCCGCCAAAAAGTGAGGAATTTTGTCCCCATGGGGGCTTTTAGTCAAACAAGAAGTTAAATCAACCTTCTCCAATTTATCCGCCTTTTGCCCGGGAAACCAATGCCCCCCATTACCCAAGAGGTTGTAACGCATTTTGCCATATTCTACCATGTCATAGGCGATCGCCAAATTCCGTAACCATAAAATAGTAGGAATATTGATGTTACCCGGAGTTTCCTGATAACTAGGCAATCCTCGCCGCCATGTTTTTAACCAATTTTCCCCCAAAACCTTTTTCGCTTCATACTCCAGTCTGTCAATAATGGGGGGTAATAACTCCCCTGCCTTTTCTAACAACGGTAAAGTCTTGATATGCTCATCAAAATCCTCTGGTTTTGCCGCCCCCAGACTAAGGGTATGCACTTGAGAATGGGAAAGACAGAATAAATTGTTAAATACTATGGGGCTAAGGGGTTGACATAATTCAACTAATTTAGGGGAGGGTTGATACAATAATCCCCCTTTATTAGAAGGACTGATAATAAACACCCCCATATCTAGTTTATTCGCCTCCACAATAGCCCGCCAATTTTCCTGATTAATCCAATACCAATGTAAATTAACATAGTCAAACTCATTAGTTTTGATGGTATCGATAATCACCGAGGTATCCCCATGGGTAGAAAATCCTACATATTTTACTTTTCCTTCCCTTTGCAACTTGCGCACCTCATTCAGACAACCCCCTTTGTTGATACTCATTTCTAGTAATTCAGGAGTATTAATGCCATGGATACCTAATAAATCGACATAATCTAATTGTAAATACGCCAAAGACTTATCAAAATTTTCCCTAAATTTGCCACTGTCTTCATAGGGAGAAACCTTGGTTTGAATTATTAAATCCTCTCGGGGAAATCGAGGTAATATTTGCCCTAATTGCATTTCCGATGAGCCATAACCCCTTGCGGTTTCGATATGATTGATACCTAGGTTAATACTACGTCTGATGACAGCTTCTAAGTTATCCTGATTATCTTGGGGTATATCTTTTTGGGGTACATCTTGCCATTTGTATTGGTAGCGCATTCCTCCGCAGGAAAATACTGGCATTTGTAATTCTGTTCTACCAAATCTACGGTATAGCATAGGGAAAAACTCAGTTAATGGACTGTTTTCTTAACATAACTTTACCATATTTTAAGAAATATTTTTACTGTCCCTTCCATTATGCTCCATCAAATCCACCCCCATTAGGACTCATTCATATTCTTATAGGTAGCCACTGCCGAAGGGGATATACGGTTAAGATAACGAAAAATCCAATACTTCAACACCGTATCGAGGATGACAGGAAAAGTAGCAATGAATAAAAAGTTAAAATCTCGATTCTCCGCTAAACCTAGATGACGGGCAACACTTTCCAATACGATTTCCCAACCATGGGGGGAGTGGAAACCTACAAATATATCAGTAAAAAGAATGATTAAAAATGCTTTGGCAGAGTCACTTAAGCCATAAATTAATTCATCTAAAAAAGATTTTAAAACCTGCAATTCTTGACGACTGGAAACAAGGATAATGGCAAAAGAGATAAAAGCAAAGATGTCAGAAAAAATATTTTTGATGCCGTTAGCACTTTGGCGACGATAATCTTGGGCTAATTCTTGGGCTTTTTCTTGGATGATAATTTCTTTTTCTTCGGTGGGTAATCGTGGCATTAAGCCAATCATGGTTTTTAGTTGGATATTTTCTTCAAAAATCCTTAATTCGTTGAGGGCTTCTTCTTGTAAGTCTTGGTTAATAAAAATGATGTCTTGATGTTTAGCAAAATAAGGATCAACAAACGCTCTACCAATGGCTATTTTACTGATATTGTGAACTAAAATAGGGATTATGATCAGGAATAAAAGAAATTTTACTGATACAGCTGTTTTATATTTAGAGCGACGAAAACGGTTAATTAATTCTTCTTCTGTGTCGCTAGAATCTGGATTAATTTCATCTTTTATTTTCGTTAATGTTCTTAAAAAAGAACGGGGTAAGACACTGGTTTTGTCGGAGACGGTTTCTTTTATCTTTTTGTCTTCCCCCGCAGGAATATCGATAATAGGATTTTTTGTTTCTTTGGCAAGATTAGGAACTGTTTTAGGGTTAATGTCTGACTGTTGTTGATATTTATTTACTATTTGGTCAATTAAATTAAGTTTTTCGATGATTAATGATTGACTCAGGGCTATATTTTGATTATTATTTTCGTAGGAATATTTTTGTTTATTACTAGAGAATATGTTATTAAAATATTGACTTGTTTTAAACTGGGTTAGTTTAAGATCAATCGCCTTTAAATTGCTTTTTAATTCCCCCTGAAAATAAGCAAAAACTCGTTCACTGTGTGCGCCATTTTGAAGGATTATTTTTTTGCCTTGAAAGTGATCATTTTCGATGTTTTTAATGGTCAGTGCAGCCTGATAAGCAGATTCAAGGGCATTTTCGGCACTACGGGCAAGGGAACGTTTTGTATAGCGAAAAATTTTGTTAAACATGAAAGCTAGACAACGATTACATGATTTAATATTTTAAGGTTAATTTTTCGGTATAGACGACAAATTGCCCAATAACATTGTTATCATAAAACATATATTGTAAGGTACACCGTTTGATATATTACAAATGCTGAGAATAATCACAGATAAAGGTGAAGCAAAACAAGAACTAAAAAGAATTGAAAACCGTACTCATAATGATGAAACTCATATTCAAGAGTCCATTGTGAAAGAAATTATTGCGACGGTGAGAAAGTATGGAAATCAAGCCTTGTTTGATTATACTCAGAAGTTTGACCGACAAACTATCAACGAAAGTAACCTTAAGGTTAGCGGTGCAGAAATTGATGCGGCCTATCAACAGATTTCTCGGGGTTTACTCTCGGCTATCAAGTTGGCTGCGAAACAAATTGAGGCTTTCCACGCCCAAAGAGTGCCTAAGTCTTGGGTTAATTTTCCCCGTGATGGGGTGATTTTGGGGAGACGTTATACCCCCGTGGATAGGGCAGGTTTATATGTGCCGGGGGGTAGGGCTTCCTATCCTAGTACGGTGTTGATGAATGCTATTCCAGCAAAGGTGGCGCAAGTACCCCGCATTGTAATGGTAACTCCTCCTAGTGAGGGGGCAAAAATTAATCCTGCGGTATTAGTGGCGGCTAGTGAGGCAGGGGTGACGGAAATTTATCGGGTTGGGGGCGCCCAAGCGGTGGCGGCTTTGGCTTATGGTACGGAAACTATTCCTAATGTGGACGTAATTACGGGACCGGGGAATATATTTGTTACCTTGGCGAAAAAAGAAGTATTTGGCACGGTGGGCATCGATTCTTTGGCAGGGCCTAGTGAGGTGTTGGTAATTGCCGATAAACAGGCGAATCCCGTCCATGTAGCGGCGGATTTACTCGCTCAGGCAGAGCATGATCCCCTGGCGGCGGCTATTTTGATTACGGATTATTTACCCCTGGCACAGGCGGTACAGGAAGAGGTGGTAAAACAGTTGGAAAATCACCCCCGTAAGTTGTTGACGGAAAAGGCGATCGCCCATTATGGTGTAATTATAGTAACGGAAAACTTAGAAGAAGCGGCGGAATTGTCTAACCTTTTTGCCCCAGAACATTTAGAGTTAGAAGTAGAGGAACCTTGGGATTTAACCTCCCATATACGCCACGCAGGGGCTATTTTCTTGGGTAACTCAACCCCAGAAGCGGTGGGGGATTATTTAGCAGGACCAAACCATACTCTGCCCACCTCAGGGGCGGCTCGTTATGCTTCTGCTTTGGGGGTAGAAACCTTTATGAAATATTCGAGTTTAATTGAATATAGTCCTCAAGCCTTACAAGGGGTATCCGATGCTATCATGGCGTTAACAGAAGCCGAAGGGCTGCCCTCCCACGGGGATTCGGTGCGGTTAAGGGTTAATAATGATGATCAATAATCGAAGCGCAGGGGTTGCTGATTTTAGGTATTATTTTTAGTCTAGGTGGCAATGGTGATAATATCTCAAAGACTTATTTCTTTGGATAGTTCAGTCATACTTTATCCTAAATCCGATGGATAAACGGTACTGTGTATTTATTATTTATTGGCAATGGGCTTAAGCCCATTGTTCGTTTTATTACTACGCTTTTTACTACCTACACTATTCAAAATATTATTGCAATTTCATCACTGCCCAATCACCCTCACGAATAAAATTAGTCATATCGGTAAATTTTCTGAGTTCAAACTGTTCTACCGTAAATATAGAAGGAGAATTAGCTAACCACTGGTCATTAATTTTTTTCACAGCTAACTCTACTTTACCGGGGTCAAAATTATCGGTAACATTGCCAAAATAACCAAGGGTAATATGGGCGGCAAACTCGTAATTTTGCTCAATACCCAAAGAAACTATTTTTTCATCCTGATAAATTAGTTGACGTAACTTAATAATAGGTTCATAAAAAGCCTCAGTGGGAGCCAAACAAATGGAAATAGCACGGGGAAAAACAGAAATTCCCAATACATCAAATTCGTAAGGTTTTACTTCTTTATAAACAGTTTTATAATCCTTAAAAATACTATCAATTTGTTTAATTAATAACTGATCAAAATGAGCATCCTGTGCCACGGCATTTAAATATATATCATCCCAAATTAAATCCGCTAAAGTTACATGAAAACTATCGGCAGGTACTGCTACAAAAAAGTCTGAACCCAATGCTTCTACTAGCTGTTGCTGAGTTTGAGCTAACTTTTGATAGAACTCCTGATTATAACTAGATTCTGCATGGGGAGGGGTAATAATAGTATATCCGGGAAATTTGACGGGTTTTTGTCCATCAAACTTAGGAGATGATTGAATATTTTGTATTTGTTGCTCATAGTTGGCCGGGGCAGTCATTTGCACAATTCTATTGATGTAGCTTTGATAGTTTCCATCCATTTTTTTGATCCTCTATTTATTTTTAATTGATAGTATTTATAACTTTTTTAAAAGTGAAATTTATTATAATTTTCAATGGCATATTTGTCAATATATGTTTGCTTTACAATATATTTTGTGCCTCTCCAAGATGCAAAGACACAAAGAATAATAGGAGAATAAAGTTATTTAAGTTTAGGAACTATTTTAGATAAGATTTAAGTGAGTTAATAAGGACTTTATTTATCAATATTTTAATTAATTGTTAATCTAGTAATTAATTTTTGATACTTAGGATATTGATTGATCAATTTATCTGTGGTGGCTAATTCAAAATCTGTAAAGTCAAATCCGGGTGATACGGTGCAACCGATTAAGCTATAGGAATCTGGCTGACTTACTTCTGAGGCAAACCAGTCTCCTTGGTTGATTACTAGCTGAAATATGGGATTATTCCCTGTAATGTCTCCTAGTAATACGGATTTATATTCCCCCGATGGGGTTAAAACGTGGACTTGTAATGGGGTACCACTATAAAAATGGAATATTTCATCACTTTTGAGACGGTGAAAGGCGGAAAATTCTGCCCCTGAGAGTAGATAATAAATGGCAGTGGAACAATTTCTTGATTCTATGACCCTCGATGATAAGCCATCTTTTTTGATAGTATCATGGCTACGGTAGGTTTCTCGATAGTAGCCTCCTTCGGGGTGTTTTTGGAGGTTGAGTTGTTTTATCCAATATGCTGCATTCATTAATTTTTTTGATAGTAAAGATGATTCTTAAATATTAGGTTATTTTTTCTAGTTGGGGACTGTTTATCACTCGGTTTAGTTTTCCACTGCTGTAGCCTTCTAAGTCGAGGGTGACGTAGGTAAACCCTAAGTCTTGGAAATAATTAACTAATGTGGGCAAGTCCACGTCATTTACAAAAGTAGCGATTTGTTGGGGTAATAGTTCGATTCTAGCGGTATCTCCTTGGGATCTTACCCTCAGATTAAGATAACCGAGGTTGCGTAAATAAACTTCTGCCCTCCCGACACGGTGGAGTTTATCGATGGTGATTTCTTCTCCGTAGGGAAAGCGGGAAGATAGACAGGGTTGAGATGGTTTATCCCACCATGGTAGGTTTAATAATTTGCTTATCTCTCTAACTTCTATTTTTGATATACTTATTTCAGCTAATGGCGATCGCACTTTTCTTTCTTTAGCAGCTTCAATGCCGGGGCGATAATCTTGTAAATCATCATGGTTTACTCCGTCTATCACATAAGGATAACCTCTTTTAAGGGCGATCGCCTTTAATTTATCATGCAATTCACTTTTGCAAAAATAACACCGATTGACAGGATTCGAGGTATAGTTAGGGTTATCCATTTCCTCGGTGACAATCATCTCATGATTAATACCAATCACCCGGGCTTGATGTTGGGCTTCGTCTAATTCTTCTGGTAAAAGGGAAGGTGACACCGCCGTAATAGCGAGGGCTTTGTCTCCTAAGACATCATAAGCAACTTTAGCAACTAGGGTACTGTCAATTCCTCCAGAGTAAGCAATTAAAGCCTTATCCATGGTGGCGAAAATACTTCGTAACTTCTCTAGTTTTCCTTGGCTCATTCCGTCTTTTTCCCAAAATCTTACAGTACCATTATATTGTAATCTCTCAAACTTTAAATAATATTCGATCTATATTCACCATCAGATTTACTCTTTTTTGTACCCATTATTAATTATTAATTCTCCATTATAATTATGTCTCAAGATTTAAAATTACAAACTGCTAATTTGTATCTAAACATCCCCGATGAATGGCTCGAGCAATTAGACCATATCGCTTTAAAAAAGGAAAAAAATATAGAAGAGTTAGTCTTAGATATTATCGGTAACTATTTATCTGATAGTAAATTTAACTTAGAAAATAGCCAACTACTAGAAGAATATCAAAAACTTAGTCAACGTTTAGAAGTTTTAGAGAAAAAAGACTATCAAATAGAAAGATTAACCACTAAATTAGAGATTTTAGAAAAATTAGTAGCAACTCTACAAACAAAAGCGGTTAAAGAAGATAGCACAGTTAATAATCAAGGGTGGGATGATGACTTTGAAGATGAGCCTGACGAAGTTTTAACTGACTTTTTATTATAAAAAATTGATCATTTATCTTAATCTTAGTTTGTTTATACTTATCTAATAAACTAATTAAGTTACTTTGCTTATAAAAAAATAATGGTCTTTTGTTATCCTTCAAAAAAATATTACTCTTATTATGGTGAAAAAAAGTATTACTTTAGATAAAGAAATATCATCCTTACAAAAAAATACCCTTGATATATTAGGAGAAAAATTAAAACCATTTTGGTTTTTAGCCCCAGCCCTAATAGTGTTAACCCTGATAGTTTTTTATCCTGCCATTCAAGCCTTTAGTCTAAGTTTTTCTAGTTATGGCTATGACTTAACACAACCTCCCGAGTGGGTAGGTTTAAAAAATTTTGAAAGATTAATTCAAGACGAATTATTCCGAAAAACTTTACTCAATAGTCTTCTTTACATGGTGGGAGTCGTACCTGCTTTAGTTATTTTACCATTGTTTTTGGCGATCGCCGTTAACCAAAAATTAAAAGGCATCAACTGGTTTAGGGCGGCTTATTATACCCCCGTGGTAATCTCCATGGTAGTAGCAGGAATCGCTTGGAGAGCATTATATTGGTCCAATGGTATTTTTAATCAGATTTGGCGAGGATTGGGATTTTCTTCGGGTTTACCATGGCTAACTAGCCCCGATTGGGCAATTTGGAGTGTGATGGTAGTCACCATTTGGAAAGGTTTGGGCTACTATATGGTCATCTATTTAGCTGGTTTACAAAGTATCCCCGCTGAATTATACGAGGCAGGCGCCATTGATGGCTCAGATGGTTTACAAAAGCACTTTGATATTACCATTCCCCTCATGAAACCCTATATTTTCTTAGTGGCGGTAATTTCTGCCCTCAGTGCTACCAAAGTATTTGAGGAAGTATTTTTATTAACCCAAGGAGGGCCACGCAATAGCTCAAAAACCATCGTTTACTATATCTATGAAAAGGCATTTCAAGATTTAGACATCAACTATGCTAGTGCCATGGGTTTAGTCTTATTTGTGGGTATTTTGGTACTTTCCATTGCTAATTTAATGTTATCTCGTTCTCGGTAGTTTCTGGAAAATTTGTGGACAATTTATGGTTGAATAGACAAGAGTAGTCTTGTTTCAAATCAGATGAAAATCAACAATATATTGGTTGGGATACTTTCTTGTTTTTTAGTGCTTTATGGTTGTCGAAATGAAGTATCTATTCCTCAGATAAACAGTTTTTTACCCCTTCCTCAAGATCCAAATATTCAGGTATATTTTAATCATAATCCACAAACAGAATATACCGAACCCTATCGAGCTATTACCCGAGCGGGAGATAATTTAGAACAGATTTTAATAGATGCTATTAACAGCGCAGAAAATACCATTGATATTGCCATCCAAGATATTAATTTACCAGATTTAGCAAGGGCAATAGTCGCTCAACACCAAGCGGGAAAAAAAGTAAGAGTAATCATCGAAAATAACTATAATCTAAGTTTAAATAACCTTGGACAAGATCATGGTTTAGCCATCCTAAAAAGGAATAATATTCCCATCATAGATGACACAGAAGATGGTAGTAAAGGTAGTGGCTTAATGCACCATAAATTTGTGATTATTGATAATAAAAAATTGGTTACGGGTTCAGCAAATTTTACCCTCAGTGGTACCCATGGAGATTTAGATGATGAAAACACCAGAGGTAATGCAAACCATCTTTTAGTCATTGATAACACCTCCCTTGCCAGAATTTTTGCCCAAGAATTTAACTATATGTGGGGTGATGGAGTAGGGAATAAAAAAGATAGCCTATTTGGACTACAAAAGCCCTTTCGTCCAGCCCAAACTTTAACCATTGGAGAAAGTCAAATTACCGTTAAATTTTCTCCCACCTCTCGCACCCGTCCATGGGAAGAAAGTACCAATGGTTTAATCGATAAAACTTTAAAAAAAGCTCAAGAATCCATCGATTTAGCCCTATTTGTTTTCAGTAAACAACCATTATCAAATACCCTCGAAAGAAGTAGTTTACAAGGGGCGAAAATAAGAGCATTAATTGATCCTCTTTTTGCCTATAGATATTATAGTGAAGGGCTAGATTTATTAGGAGTTGAATTAAGCAATAATTGCCAATTTGATGATAATAATAACCCATGGGAGAATGCCATTGATACGGTGGGCATACCAAATATTTCTCGGGGGGATAAACTCCATCACAAGTTTGCTTTAATTGATAACAGAATTATTATTACAGGTTCCCATAATTGGTCCGCTGCGGCAAACTATACTAATGATGAGGCATTATTGGTTATAGATAATTCTACCGTTGCTCAACATTTTCAGAGAGAATTTGATCGTCTTTATGATGGTGCTATTTTGGGGGTAACTGATAGGTTACAACGGCGCATTGAGGAGGATAAAAAGGAATGTGGAGTTAATTAATCTGGCATTAATTAATGGGTGGAGCGGTGATGAAAAATCAATATACAATTAATAATATATTTAGTCGAACTTCACTAGAATTTGAGCTTAAAAGTAGAATTACGAAGGTATAGAATAGGGGAATTAGATCCCCCTAGAATGATTTTTTTAGTTTGAACTTAAACCAATTTTTGTTAATAGTTTATCTAGGTTAAAATGTTCTTCAATTAACTGTTGTACACATTCAACTTTGATGGTTTCTTGGAGGCGAACTGTGCCGAAGGCTTGATCTACGATTTCTACGGTGGTAAGGGTATCAAAATCTACGGTCAGGATGGGTATTTCTAGGTCTTCAGCCCTTGCTAAAATGAGTTGTTGAGGGGGAATTTGTCCTGTTAAAATTAGGCAGTTTGTGGAGCTTTCTAGGGCGGCTAATTGTAGGTCAGTGCGATCGCCCCCTGTTACCACAGCCATATTTTGTCGTTGACGGAAATATTCAAGGGCAGAGTTAACATTCATCGCCCCTACGGTAAGGCTTTCTACCATCAAATCTAATCGATCAGGACGACATAACACCGTTGCTTTCAACTGTGCTACTAATTCCCTGACACTAACACTTTGTAAAAGTCTGTCGGTAGGTAACATCCCAAATATGTCAATGCCACGACTTTCCAAGAAAGGTTTAATGATATTGGTCATGGTATCGAGTTGATCGTGGGGAATACTATTGATACTAACACCTAAGAGGCGATCGCCAAACATTTGTTTAGCACAGAGAATCTGATCGACAATTTGTAGAGCATCATACTTTACAACCAACAAAACAGAAGCATCAATAGCTTCGGCTACCTCTGGACTAGAAAGGTTAAATAAATTACCTTGAGAAAGATTACCAGCACCTTCCACCAAAACTAAATCAGCCTCAATGGAGTCACAATAACTTAGTACATCGAAGCTATTATGAGCTTGTTTGTCTAAAGCATCGGTAATATTTTTTTTATTTAACAATACCAAAGGAGACTTGATTTGAGAGGGTGATAAATCCAAAGTTTGGGTAATAAAACTTATATCCTGTTCATCTTGGGTAGTATCAAAATCACTAAAGCAAGTGCCAATTGGCTTTGCATAACCTAGTTTAATACCCCTTTTTTGTAGTTGATGGGCAACTCCAAGAATTGTCGCTGTTTTCCCTGTATAGGGTTGATTGGAAGCGACTAATAAATATTTTCTTTTCTGAGACATGATAAACTTTCCTCTAAATATTACTCTTTTTTAAGTTTGATCAATACGACGAAAACGCAATGTTCAAACCATGAAATTTTAAAATAATTAATACGGTTTTTAAAACAGTATTTATAACTCTTTTTTTAGGTCAAATAAAACATAATAATTATTGTGTTGATTCTATGACTTAATTAATAATAATAATTCCCCCATAGTCGAGGTAAAAAATAAAACCCCGAACACTTTTTAACTATAACATTCCTAAATGGATCAGAAGAAATCAGATTTTTTTTACAAAACTCCCTTAGAACTAGGAATTTCATTTAAACGACGGGTATCATATTCCAATGCCATACGCATTGCCCGGGCAAAAGCCTTAAAAGTTGCTTCAATGATGTGATGGGAATTAATGCCATCCAATTGACGGATATGTAAAGTAATCTGACAATGGTTAACAATGGCCACAAAAAACTCCCTTACCAACTGAGTATCGTAAGTGCCAACTCTTTGGGTTGGTATCTCTAAACCATAACTTAAATGAGGTCGTCCCGAAAAATCAAGGCTCACTTGCACCAGGGCTTCATCGAGGGGAGCAATAAAATGCCCAAAACGATTAATTCCTTTTCGATTACCCACAGCCTTGGCGATCGCCATTCCTAATGTTATACCAACATCTTCATTGGTGTGGTGGTCATCAATTTCAATATCTCCTGTGGCTTGAATATTTAAATCCAATAAACCATGGGATGATAGTTGATGTAGCATATGATCAAGAAAAGGTACTCCCGTATTAACGTTACATTTTCCCGTACCATCTAAATTGACTTCTACCTGCACATCTGTCTCCTTGGTGTCACGACTAACAGCGGCAACACGTTGAGGAATAGAGGCTAATTCCGCTTTTGGGGCAGGGATTAAGGTGCTATTAATTGTCATTATTTAACTATAAAATATTCAATAAATAAAATAGGGGCTAAGATGATTGATGCCATAAAACTTCGCAACGTTAATTTATCCTAATGATGCACCATTTAATTCTTGGTTCCCGTACATTTAAGATAGTGTTGGTATAATTATGGTCAGCTGTTCACCCTAATGAATGACCCTTGTATATATGATAATGCTTTTTGAGATTTGATAATTAGGGTTTGTTGCAAAAAGTAGTATTAGAAGGGTTGTGAAACTTTTTTCTTGAAAGTTCAACTGATAAATTAAGTAGGATTACCGTAATTAAGGGCAAAGTTAATCATTTCAGCTGATTTTAAAGGATGCCCGAGGTAAAATTCAAGATAATTTTTAAGACTTCTTTCAATATTTATCCAAGCTAGATTAATTTTTTCTGGGGAATAGTTCTGTTTTATTTCCTCTTCCATATAGTTTTGTTTTCCATGGGACAAACATTGTAAAAAAAATAATTCTAGGGCATTAATTTTAGTATTAATATAATTTTTTTGATTACTATTAACAGATGATAATTGTGTTAAACCGCCATCTCCAAAACTAAATCCTACTCGCCAATGGGATTGGGTAAAATTAGGAATAAGAGGGCTTTGTGTGGTAAGACAATAATTAACTTCTGGGGCTATTCCAGTAATAGTTAAGATGTTAAAGACTCCTTGGGCTAGGTAGGGAGTTAAGTTAGTCTTATTATCTAATTTTTCTATGGTTTTTAAATGATAATTAAAATTATTATATAATTCTAGTTGCGGTTGTTCGATGGGGGCTAGATTGAGAATGATTTCCGCTAAGTATTGACTAATGGTTAATTTACCTAAATTTCGACTAAGTTTAGGGTATGATTCTTTAGTTTCTGCCTGAATTAGTCTATCTAAATTTGTTCCCTTAACGATTAAAAATTCATTAATTACTAGGGGTTGAATTCTTCCTCTTAGTCTTGATTTATATTTTCTCGCTCCCGGGGCGATCGCCCGTACTAACCCCCATTCAGGGGAAAGGAGACTTACCAATAAATCATTTTCCTGAAAAGGAATTTGTTTGAGAATAATTCCTGTGGTTTGATAGGTTCGACTCATACTATGTCAACAGCAAAAAGGATAACTTAACTTAAAATAGGGACGCAACATATTACGTCCCCGAGACTTTCATTTACCCTGCAAAAAAAATTAAGCAATTAAACTCTCTGCATAAACCTCCCCTCGGGAATTATCCCTAATGTCCACAGAAGTATCAACCAACTCAAAATACGGCTGTAACTGAATTTGTTCCACATGGGGAGTAAAACCTAACCACCCCCTCGAGGCCTGGGCAAACTCATCGGGATTGCCACTCACACAAAAACGGGTAGCCAAAGCATCTTCTCGGTTACGTAATCCATTGATTTCCAACTCCTTAGCCATCGCCCTAACCACCGCATAGGCAGGATCTACTAATTTTACGTAAGAAGGCAAAATATCCCTTAAAACTCCCTCTAAATGGGGATAATGGGTACAACCATACACTAGGGTATCAATTCTGTTCCTCAGTAAAGGTTCAAGATATTTTTGAGCCACTTCCTTCGTGTAGGGGTCATAAATTTTATTTTGTTCAATCAGGGGAACAAACTCAGGACAACCAATCTGCCAAACCTTACTCTCTGGTTCCAGTTCATTAATAGCGTTACGATAAGCATTACTAGAGGCCGTTGCAACGGTGGAAATAACCCCTATTCTTTTACCCTGTTTAATGGCGGCTTTTGCCCCCGGATGGATTAAACCCAAAATAGGAAAATTAAATTCCGTCCTCACCTCCTCAAGGGCTAGGGCAGAGCTAGTATTACAAGCCATAATGACCATTTTAACCCCCTCTCCTTGCATCCAATGAAGGATTTCCCTAACAAACTGTAAAATTTCCTGGGGCGACTTAGTGCCGTAAGGAAGACGTTTAGTATCTCCAAAATACAAAATAGATTCTTGGGGCAATTGACGGTATATTTGCCGTAATACGGTTAACCCACCCACCCCGCTATCAAATACACCTATTCTGTTGTTAAACGCATTTGTCATAAATCTAGTTATTATTTCCATTGAAATTAATATAATATAAGCAAATTTACTTAAAAATGTAAATATTTTATGAGGAATTAAATATATGAAACAAATTCAAGACTTATTGGTTATAAAAAAATAGCTAAAGATTTTACTGAATCTTCATAATAAAAAATCTTATGGAGATTAAATCGTCTCTTTCTATGTTTGCTCTTAATTTGTTTTCTTACTTCTTATTAAATGTAGTATCCCACGTTTAAATATTTTCAATTATTTTATTTTATGTAACAAACTTTCATCGGTGAGGGGTAGTTGCTATCTTGTATTGAATATATTTTATCAAAACCAAGAGGGACAAGAAAAATCATTATTTTTATTTTTTTTAGAGGTATAGTGAAGTGTATTTTAGCTTAAAACTAGGAAAAAGTTTTATTATTTTTTAGACTATTAATAATTAATCTCATCAAAAAAAGTCTCCCACTCCCTAGGGTTAGATAAAAAATAAATTTAGTCACAGGAGTGAGAGTAACGCTTTAATTAAAATTTGCTTAAAGTCTATTGGTTCTGACGTATTCTATAATCCCCGCCGCAATACCTTGAGCCATTTGTCTTTGAAAATTAGGATCTCCTAAACGGGGAGCATCTTCCCTACCCGTGACAAATCCAGTTTCCACCAATACCGAAGGCATTCTCGCATTACGAAGTACATAAAACCTTGCTTGGCGCACTTGGCGATCGCGCATATTAAGCCTTTGTAAAATATTACGATGAATAACATTAGCTAAATTACGACCACTTTGGAAATAATAAGTTTCCAAGCCATTAACATCAGGACGACTCATACTAATAGCATTGGCATGAATACTAACAAATAAATCAGCATTAAGACTATTTGCCATATTAGTACGCCCCTCCAAACTAACAAAAGTATCATTATTACGAGTTAGACGTGCTTGGATGCCCTGTTGTTCCAAAATTCGAGCAACTTCCAAAGAAATCGGTAAAATAACATCCTTTTCCCGTAAACCACCAATACCCACAGCCCCCGGATCCCTTCCACCATGACCTGGATCAATAATTACCAAAGGACGAGATTGATTCGGACGATTATTAGCAGGAGGAGTAGTATTAGCAGGAGGAGGAGTAATACTAATATTTCTAGGGGGAGGAGTAACGGGAATCGCAGCGGTATTATTAGTAGGATCATTCACCACCACAGGATTATTATTAGTTACAGGAGCATTATTATTATTATTAGCCCCAGCACTGCGTCCACCCAACAGAGAAAGACTAACAGAACGATCATTAGGTTGATTTAAACGACCAATTCTCACCCCCGGAGAAGGTTGCACCAATAAAACTACCGTATTATCATCAGGTTGCCAAATCCTTAGTCTCGAAAGAGGACTATTAGAAGAAAGTTGTGGATTTTGGAAATTAGAAGATAAATCAGCATTATTGATGCGAATTTGATAAGTGCCATCCTGTTGCGACCAAGTACCCGTAGCCCTTACACTCTGATTTGCCCTGATAACTAAATCATTATTTTCAAAATTGATCGACTCAATGATAGTTTTATCTTGATTTCTGGCAATAGTTACAGGTCTAGGGGTAGTATTTTGTGCCACCGTTACAGCACCAACAGATTTTGTGCCAACATTATTACTAGAAAGAGACTCTACCCGCCCCATGCCCCCTTGAGGCCATAAAACTAATCCCCCCATGCGACTAAAACTAGCCTGCCAATCAGGGCTATTAGGATCAACATTCATAATCAAAGATGCCACAGGAGGAGAAGTGCGTTTTTGCCTTACATCAATAGAACTCACACCATACTCATTGACATCCCATACATTAAGTAATTCATTATCAAGAGTGATACCTTGTAACTCAAACTCAATTTGGCGACGATCCCTACTACGACTATAACGAATAGAATTATTAGAATTTCCATCAATTCCCATCAAAATGCCACTAGAGGAAATCTGAAAAGGAGCCCTAGGGTTAGCCCTCCCCGTCGAAGTGTTAGGAGTTACAGGGGCAGAAGGAGGAGTAGGATTAGCAGAACTATTATTATTACTAGGAGGAGTAGGAGGGGGAGTTGTCATCCTTTCAGGCTGAGGAATATCAACACTCCACTGAGTAGGGGAAATCCCTTGAACCCTTACCTTTTGAGGATCGATAGTATAACCCTGAGCAATTTCGACCACCACCCTAGTGGTATTATTATCAAATTGACCAATTCTTAAATTAGTGATCAGACTACCCAAATTTTCGTTAACCGTGCCTCGTCCTAAATTTGTGCCGGGTAAGTCGATGACTAAACGGGTAGGATTAGAGATTAATTGAGCCGTAGGTTGAACACTTCTATCAGTGGTAAAGACCAACCGATTTTGATTCGCTTCAAAACGCCAAGAAATTAATCTCCCCGCAAAAGCTGGAGTCGTCAAAAATAAAAAAGTTAAACAACTGAGAATAAAAGAATAAAATTTCACTGTGGTGTTACTCCTCAAATCAATTTAATAATAGGGTTTGATGGTCATAGATTCTCACCGTCTCGAATGACAATGGATTTTGATTTAAATTAATATAGTTATTTATATTGGTAAGTCCGTCTGTGTGACATGGACGTTCTGGTAATTTAGTTGATAATATTTTACTGATAACTCGGTTGGGTCAATAAAGATTGATTATATTTTGACCGAAATAGTAATTGACTGGCACCTTCTTTTCCTAAAACCGCTATACAATGATAGATCATAAGTAAAAGTTAGTGTTTTCAAAACCCCGATTACATAGAATGGAGCTTTTCTTTAGCCCATGGGGTAAAGAACTTTAGTTTTAAAGGATTTATGGGTAATTTGATTAAATAAAATATAGTTTTTTCTCTAAAACCCCAACTTTTTCACACTAATTTTACACAAAATCATAACTAATACCATGGATAGTTGTTGATTAAAATATTTGTTCATTGTCCAAAATCAGTTAATGACCTAATTGTGCAGTAATCTTTGATAGATTCTGATAAAAATTTTTGCTGATACTTTGATGACATTATTTTTTCTCTTTTTGTTTCTACGGATTTTGTATTCAAGCTAGATTCTGTCCTAACAAAAATGGGTTTAACTGTCCATGGCATTTGCTCTCGGTGAAGACTGGATTTTTTAATAAAAATTTAATAATTGCTTCAAAAAAAATATTTAAGAGGGAGAAATATCTAGTTCCCCTGATAAATATTTAGGAAAAAAATATCGATATGGAATTGACTACAAAATTTTATGGGTGTTTGGATGTTGTTTTACATTATCATCATCAGACACAGTTTTAATGTTATTCAAAATTCTTTTTCTGGTTAAAGAATAGTTGAGATCAGTTTTTTGCTCTCCGATGGGTAAAAATTCTTTAGCCGAAGGTTTCTTGTTATAGGTGCGGGTTGCAGCCAAAGTCATCTCTGTAAAATTATGACAAAACTGACTATTACTAGGAAAATCATGGGGTTTTTGTAAACTGTCGTTAACTAGCACTTCTCCGACGGTTTTCGCACAGACGAATTTATAAGAAGTTTCAACACCCTTTAACAAAGTTTCCCAATATGCTGAGGGGATAGGCTCAATTACTTCTACTTCCTGAATATCTCCTTCTTCTCTGACAAAACAGGTGGCTAAACCGAAGATACAATAATCATCGGATGATACTTCTGCTTGATTTAATGTAGTGGTCATGGGTAATCTTTATCTATATGATTGTGTCTGTTCAAATTTTACAATATATATTTTTTGTCTTGGCTTTATCTTATCTTTCCGTAACAGATTGGGTCATTACATAATAATGTATTATTATCATTTTCAAATAAAATTATTCTTTTATTACTCCAATAATATCATTGATTTTTCATGATTTACTGAACATTAACCATGGATAAAATAGTACAAATAATTCAAGATATTCTTAAATATACTGACAAAAATAATTGCATCAGTAACAGCCTAAATAAAGGTTTAAGTCCATTAGAGATAGAACAAAAATTAAAAGATTTTCCTTTTAAACTACCTCAAGAAGCAAAGCAATTATATCAATGGCATAATGGCACTAATATATATGATGATGTCCAAATTTTTTACTACCATTATTTGTTAAATATAGAAGAATCATTAAACGTTTACCATAGCTGGATTGAAGAGAATCAAAGCCATGATTGGATTATTTACCCAGAG
Organism: Cyanobacterium sp.; assembly: GCF_054166785.1. Taxonomy (NCBI): domain Bacteria; kingdom Bacillati; phylum Cyanobacteriota; class Cyanophyceae; order Chroococcales; family Geminocystaceae; genus Cyanobacterium; species Cyanobacterium sp. Next base: position 4,767 of record NZ_JBSZCP010000022.1, on the reverse strand, counting down.
CATCTATTTCCTTTACTGGGTTTTGAAGGAGAGTATTATGCGATCGCATGTTCTTCAGAGCAACAAGAAACAGGAAAAATATGGCACATTTATCATGAAAATATTTGTGTTTATAATAGTCTTTATTTCATGTTTAAAAGTTTTTTAGAATGCTATGAAAAAGAAGCCTATAAAATGATTCTAGTTGATGGCTATTGGGAAACAGAAGAAGATCAAAAAATGGTAGCAAAAATTAAACTAAAACATAATCCCATCAGACAAACGATTGTTACAGAATTAGAAAAAAGAGGTGAAAACGACTATTTTTCTTATCCCTAAATTACGACAACCTAGTTAAAATACCCAAAATCTTCTTAGAAGTGGGGGTTAACAAAGTACGCCGATAAGCATCAGCAGCTTTTTTAATAGCATCAGCTTGGGTAGGATAAGAATGAATCACCGACGACAAACCATTTAATCCCACCCCATTAACCATCGCTGCGGTAATTTCCGAAATCATTTCCCCTCCATGACTTGCCACAATAGTCGCCCCCAAAATTTTATCCGAGCCTTTTTTGTGGATAATTTTTACAAAACCGTCCTCTTCACCATCAACGATCGCCCTGTCAACCTGATTAAAGGAAATTTTGATAACATTATATTTAATGCCCTTATGGTCTAAATCTTCCTCAGACATACCTACATGGGCAACTTCAGGATCGCTAAAAGTAACCCAAGGAATTACCAAATCACTAAACTTCGCCTTACCCAAGCCAAAAGGAGAAAACAGAGTATTCTTAATCACAATACGCGCCATGGCATCCGCCGTATGGGTAAACTTAAACTTACTACAAATATCCCCCGCCGCAAAAATTTTCGAGTTAGTAGTCTGTAAAAAATCATTCACCACAACCCCCCTGCGATTATCATATTCCACTCCCACCCCTTCAAGGTTCAACCCCTCCACATTAGGAGCCCTTCCAGCCCCCATCAAAATCTCATCTACTACTATGGAATCTTCACCCCTATCCGAGCGATAATATATCTTTTTGCCTTCCTCCGTATTTTCCACCCGCACAGGTTGAGCCGATAAAATTAAATTGATCTTTTCCCTGATAAAAGTATTTTCAATAATCTCAGCGGCTTCCTCATCCTCTTTATTCAAAAGATGGGGATATTTATGAATTAAACTCACTTTTGAACCCAACCGATGAAAAGTTTGGGCTAATTCGCAACCAATAGGCCCCCCTCCTATGACTGCCAACCGAGGGGGTAATTCCGTCAACGAGAAAATAGTTTCATTGGTGCGAAAACCAACCTTCTCAATGCCTTCTATCTTCGGAGTAACAGCCCTTGCCCCCGTAGCAATCACCGCTTTTTTATAATTTAACTTTTGCCCATCCACTTCAATGGCACTACCCCTTACAAAATGAGCCTCCCCCAAAAATACGTCAATGCCCAAATTTTTGAACCGAGTTGCTGAATCATGGTGACTAATCCCCGCCCTCAGTTTACGCATCCTTGCCATAACTTGAGGAAAATCAATGGTAACACCATCCACATTTACCCCAAAATCAGGCGCTTTGAGTATTTCCCCAATTACCTTCGCCGAGCGAATTAATGCTTTAGAAGGTACACAACCAAAATTGAGACAATCTCCCCCCATCAGGTGCCTTTCTACGAGGGCAACCTTCAAGCCTAAATCTAATCCTGCCGCCCCTGCCGCTACTACTAGCCCTGCTGTACCTGCCCCGATGACCACTAGGTCATATTTATCTTTGGGGCTGGGATTTTGCCAATCTGGAGGGTGTACATAGGAGATGAGTTGTTGGTTATATTCATCCATGGGAGGAATGTTTATGGATTGTTGTTTGTTCATTTTGTAGGTTCTAATACTTGATTTTCAAGGGCTTTTTTGGCAATTTTGGTGACGTAAACGGTTACGGCAACGGTGGCTATAAAACCGATAATTCTGATCGCCCATTGTACCGTAGGATTCGTGGGGGTTTCGGTGCCGATGGTGGCGATATTTCCTGCCAATGAACCGATATAGACATACATAATGGTGCCTGGTATCATGCCCACTGAGCCGATAAAATAGTCTTTGAGGGATACCCCTGTGACTCCGTAGGCGTAGTTGAGGAGGTTGAAGGGAAAAACGGGAGATAAACGGGTTAGGAGGACTATTTTTAAGCCTTCCCGCCCTACTGCTTCATCGATGGCGGCAAATTTTTGGTTGCCTTGTATTTTCCCTGCTACCCAATCCCTAGCGATATATCTTCCCACTAAAAAGGCAAGGGTGGCGCCGATGGTTGCCCCAACAAAGACGTAAATTGACCCTAAAACCACCCCGAAGACTACTCCTCCCCCAAGGGTAAGAATGGAACCGGGTAAGAAGGCTACGGTAGCTATTATATATAAAAGGATAAAGGCGATCGCCCCTAATCCTCCTAAACTATCAATCCATTGCAGGGCATCGAGCAACCATTGTTGGGGATTAAAACCACCGCCCCCTGCCTCTTGGGCAAAGACAGGATGAATATGGAAAAATAAGGTGAGAATCAGTGTGGATAAACTTAACATAATTAACTGGGAAAATTTGGATATTTTGTTTTTCATTTTATCGACACTTTTGTTTAATGGTGTCATCGGTTTTTTTCTCCATTTTCAAGGTTATCTTTGAGGGCTTTTTTTGCTAATTTATTAAAATATAATGTCAGCAAAATGGTTGCTAATAGTCCCAATATTCTTAAGGTTAATGATAAAATGTAACTGGTATTATCAAGATCATAATTTGATTGATCAACACTGGCTAAATCTGTGGCTAAAGAACCCGGTATAAATAAGAGAGTGGCAATATTATAGATAGTGATAAAGAGGATAGAACCCCAAAAACCCATTTCCTTAACCGCCATTAGCAATTGATTCCATAATGGGGTAACATTGACATGATCAATTGTTATAAGGAATATCCCACTTAATCCAAAAATTACCAGCAACTTAATTTTGGGGAATTGACCGCCATCATTTAGGAGTTTCAAGTTCACATCCTCATAGAATTTAATACATTAAATCTGACCATGGTACTTATTCATTTAAGATACGAAGTCGTTCAAAAAATGGATTCACAATCATGAGATTTATAGGTTGCTAAATTAGATTTTAAAATGTTCTTACAAGAACTTTTTTAGATTTTCTTAATATTTGAAAATGTGCTAAATTTATGTTTTCAAAAAAAGAGTAATGATCAATTTTAGCTTTGAGAAAATACCGCTAATTCTCCCATAATTAATAAGGCTACAAATATAAATAATATGCCCATAGCCCGTTCTAATTTTTCTTGAGATAATTTTGTGGCAACCATAGAACCTAACTGCGCCCCAATTAAAACCCCTGGAACGGTAAATATAACTATATTTAATACCATTTGTAATTCTTCTCCCCCTGCTTGGGCAAATTGAATAACATGACCAATGGATGCAATTAGGGCGGTGATGGCGACGATAAATACGCTAGTGGCGATCGCAACGGGGCTTGGTACACGGCATCTTTGAATCAGGTAAAACCCATTTAATTGACCTAAACCAGTGGATACCATCCCCAAAAATAAAGCCCCTATACTAGCTAATAAACGTCCCTCGGTGTGGTTACAGACCGTGTAGCAGTAAGTTTTTCCATTTTTGTCAGTAATGCAGGTTTTTGAGTCTTTTACTCCTGGGGTATCTTTAATGTCTTCATCGAATAGTTCTAAGGTATGTTTATCGGGGGATTTTAAAAAGCTGGTGGCAATGACAAACAAACCCACTGCTAAAATTCCTTTGAGTACATCCGCAGGAACGATTTTTCCAAACCATGTACCCACTAAAGCCATGGGAATACTAACTAATAAAAGCATTCTGCCCAACTGAAAATCAATTAAACCTTTACGGATATAGGCAAATAAACCACTGGAAAAGCCAAAAACTTCTGTGATTAAACCAATACCGATGGCTACCTCGGGAGGTAATTTTAAGACAATCAGAAATAAAGGAGTAAAAAAAGTAGCCCCCTCAACCCCCGAAGCCATGGCGATGGTAGCGATACCAATGGCAGTGGGCAATAAATACCAATACTCTAAGCTCATTCAGTGTAAATCCTTTTTTTGTTAGGTTTCGTATTTTAATTAAATGTATGTATCTCTATTTTGTAAAATTATCGGTTAATTACCATGCTGTCAAATCAGACAGATGCAGAACTTTTTCAACAATTGCGCTCGGGAAATATTACTACTTTGGGAGTTTTTTATGAGCGTTATGGCGAGGTTGTCTATCGGGTAGCTTTGCGTATGTTGGGTAATACTCAGGAAGCGGAGGATTTAACCCAAGAGATTTTTCTCTATCTTTCAAAGAAGGGAAATTATGATGAGAGTCGAGGCTCAATGCTAGTTTTTTTGGTGACTATGACTCGCTCACGGGCTATTGATAAGCATCGTCAAAAAAGTTCTTATCGACAAAGGATTCTTAAATGGTTTAATAATTCTCCTGCTCAGGAATATGGTGGTTTGATGGATAAAGTTGCTCTTAAGGAAGTATCACACAAGGTTAGAAATGCGATCGCCCGTTTACCGATGCAACATCAACGGGTATTAGAAATGGCTTATTTTGACGGGTTAACGGTACTTAAACAGAAAAGTAAGGTAAACTAATAATAAAAGTAGACAGAGTGACAACATTAGGTCATTATGAAAGAAACAACGTCTTCGTCCATGCCACCATGTTTTAATCGTTGGTGTGAAAAATTCGACCCATT
>NZ_JBSZCP010000021.1:0-17311 GCF_054166785.1 Cyanobacterium sp. | reverse complement strand
AATGTCCCTTTGTCCTACATTTTGAGAGTTCATCCAGAAACTAACACATTTATTGCGTACGAATTGGACTGTACGAATGCCCTCATCGATAGCTTTAAACTGCTCTGGTTTTCCTCTTAACTTGTATTCTAAAATAAACATTTTACGTTGTTATGTTCCACGTAATATTATAGTTTATCATTGAACTAATAGGCCAATCGCCTTTTATTTATTTGTCAAATTTCATCCCACCGTTAATTTGATTAAGTTTCCCCTGTGAAATTTAACGGGGGCATTCATTTGACATACTCAAGGTAAACCACAGCTTTTAAGATTAGTTATCATTAATTGACCTTGACATATGCTTGGTCATGTTTATACTTAGTTAGTGATATATAGTCTAAAATTTTTTATGAATAAATTAAATAAAATGACTAATTTAACAGAGAAACCCCCCGCTTTTACCCATGTTGAATCTGTGAAAAAATCTAATTATAGAGTTTCTAAGGCGTGGAAGGTTGCCCCAGATGTTTTTTCTAGTTTTCGCTTTGCTTGGACAGGGGTGATTTACACCTTCAAAACCCAGCGTAATTTTAGAATTCACACGGCGATCGCCCTTCTTGCCATATCATTAGGATTATTGCTCCATGTGACCATGACTCAAATGGCAATCCTCGCCATTACCTGCGCTTTGGTGATGATCTTAGAATTATTGAATACCGCCGTTGAATCTGTGGTAGATTTAACCGTAGGTAAACAGTATCATCAAGGGGCAAAAATAGCCAAAGACTGTGCCGCAGGAGCCGTGTTAGTCAGTGCTATTAGTTCAGTGTTTGTGGCCTGTTTTATTTTGTTACCCTATGGGTTAAACTTAATATTTTCACTGCGATAAGGAGATCCATAGTTTGATTCTAGTTATTGATAATTACGATAGTTTTACTTATAATTTGGTTCAATATTTAGGGGAATTAAGCGCCGAGTTTACCATCGCCCAAAATTTACTGGTTTATCGTAACGATCAAATTACCCTCGAACAACTACAGGAATTGAAACCAGATGCCATAGTCATTTCCCCCGGCCCGGGTAATCCTCAAAGTGCGGGTATTTGCCTCGAACTTGTCAAAAAAATGGGTCAAGATTATCCCATTCTCGGAGTGTGTTTAGGACATCAAACCATCGGCGAAGCCTACGGCGGTAAAATAATTTCAGCCCCTAGTCTCATGCACGGTAAAACCTCCCCCATTCTCCATAAAAATCAAGGGGTATTTAAAGATATTTCTTCCCCATTTCAAGCTACCCGCTACCATAGTTTGATTGTGGACAAAAACTCAATTCCTTCGGTCCTAGAAATTACCGCCTGGACAGAAGATGACATTATCATGGGTATTCGCCACAAACAGTATCCTTGGATTGAAGGGGTTCAGTTTCACCCCGAAAGCATCTTAACGGATTCTGGGTTACAATTGTTACGAAATTTCCTCAAGTCTATTGCTAAATATGATTAATCGTCGTGACTGGTTGCGCCTAAGCGGTCTGGGGGTTTTAACCTCTCTCCTTAGTGCTAAGTATTCCCCCCAAAGAGCGATCGCCCAAACTCCCGCCACAGGAGTTAATATTCAATGGTTAGGACATAGTTGCTTCCTCTTTACAGGAAATAACCTACGGGTACTATCTAACCCCTTCGAGCCCATCGGTTGTACCGCCAACTACCCTGCCCCCAGAGTTAACGCCGATGCCGTCATGATTAGCAGTCGTATGCTCGATGAAGGCGCCGCAGGAGGACTACCCAACAACCCTCAGCTAATGGTTGAAACAGGAGTATATCAGGTGGGTGGGATCCAATTTCAAGGTATTAGAACATTTCATGATCGCCAAAGGGGCAGAAGATTTGGAGACAATATCGTTTGGCGCTGGAATCAAGGAGGAGTAAACATCTTACACCTAGGCGGAATCGCTTCCCCCATTGATGTAGAACAAAGAATTTTGATGGGTAGTCCCGATGTTGCCATGATACCCATCGGCGGAGGTCCCAAAAACTATAACCCCCAAGAAGCCATGGATGCCATCAGAGTCTTACGCCCCAAAGTCGTATTTCCTACCCAATATCTTACCTCCAACGCCGACCCCAATAGTTGCGATTTAGTACCCTTAGAGGAATTTTTAACCCTTGCCCGGGCAGAAGAGTTAAACATTGGCAGAATTCAGGGCAATCAAACTACTATTCGCCCCCAAGACTTACCCCCCCGAGGTACCCTCATTCGAGTTTTTAGTTAAGAAATTTTTTCTCCCCAAAATGTAAAGGCAAAAAGGTTAATTTTTAAGCAGGGCAAACGCATACTAAAAATTTATGAGAAAGTGGTATGGTAAACATCATAGAGGAAATTAATAGCCGTGAGTTCTGAGAAATCATACTTGTGGAAACATTTTGAAAATATTGAAGACCCACGAACCAGTTACTTAATTGAACATAAATTAGTTGATATTATAGCATTAACAATTTTAGCCGTTATTTGTGGTGCCGACTCTTGGGTGGAAATTGAAGAATATGGTAAAAGTAAAGTATCTTGGCTAGAAACATTTCTCGAACTGCCCAATGGTATTCCTTCTCATGATACTATTGCTCGTTTATTTGCTCGTCTATGTCCAAAGCAATTACAATCAGCTTTCCTGGATTGGATTAATCATATTGCTCAGATAACACAAGGAGAAATAATAGCTATTGATGGTAAAACATTACGGCACTCTTATGATTCAAGTCAAAATAAAAGTGCCATTCATATGGTAAGTGCTTGGGCTAGTAATAATAACTTGGTTTTGGGACAGTTAAAAGTAGAAGATAAATCCAATGAAATTACGGCAATTCCGAAATTATTGGCAGTTTTAGAACTTAATGGTTGTATTGTGACCATTGATGCAATGGGGTGTCAAAAGGACATAGCCAAAAGAATTATCGAGAAAGGAGGAGAGTATATTCTTAGCCTCAAAGGTAATCAAGGTAATTTATTTGAGGATGTAAAACAATTATTTGATTGGGCACGGAAAAATAATTATCAAGAAATTATCAAGGAAAAATATGAAACTATAGAAAAGAATCATGGTCGAATTGAAAAACGCTGTTATTGGTTAATGAATTCAGCGGCAGATTTCATTGATAGTGAAAAATGGGTGGGGTTGAAAACCATTGGAATAGTAGAGTCAGAAAGAAAAATTCCGGGACAAAAACCCACATTGGAAAGAAGGTATTACTTAACAAGTTTAGATCAAGGAGTAGAAACTTTTGCCCGAGGGATAAGGAGTCATTGGGGAATAGAAAATAAATTGCATTGGTGTTTAGATGTAGGGTTTAGGGAGGATGAAAGTAGAATCAGAAAAGAAAACAGTAGTGAAAACATGGCAGTCATTAGACACATTGCTTTAAATTTGTTGAATCAGGAAAAGAGTTGCTCTCGAGGTAAAAAAGCAAAACGACTTAAGGCTGGATGGGATAATGATTATTTACTTAAGATTTTGTCTGCTTGAGTATGCGTTTGCCCTGAATTTTTAAGGGCAAATATTGACAATTAGTTAACTATAAAGATACAATTGTTGATTGTGTCTCCAGTCCTGTTCGGATCAGGTAAAGGCATCAAGAAAAAGCAGAGAATTAATTCTGCTACCTGTACGGCAGTATATATTAGGAAAAAATTATGACTTACGCAATAATCGAAATCTGCGGAAAACAACTTAAAGTTGAACCCGGTAGATTTTTTGAACTAGATAGATTTGATCTCGAAGTAAACGAAGAATTAAATATTGATAAAGTATTACTCGTTAACCACGACGGAGAAATTCATGTAGGACAACCCTACGTTGAAGGTGCTTCTATTAATGGAACTATTTTAAAACATAGCCGAGGCAGAAAGGTAATTGTTTATAAAATGCAACCCAAGAAGAAAACCCGTAAAAAAAGAGGTCATAGACAAGAATTAAGCCGTTTAATGATTAATTCTATCAGTCTAGGGGGCAATGTAATTGCTCAGAAACCCGAGGAAGCAACTACTGAAGCAGTGGAAGCATAAAATAACATACACTTGAATAACAGTTCATTTTATTAAAGGAAATAGCATAATACCATGGCACATAAGAAAGGTACAGGTAGTACTCGTAACGGAAGAGATTCTAATTCTAAACGCTTAGGCGTTAAATGTTTTGGTGGAGAAACCGTAAAAGCTGGAAATATTATTATTCGTCAGCGTGGCACTAAAGTTTATCCTGGTGAAAACGTTGGACGTGGTAATGATGACACTCTCTTTGCTTTAATCCCCGGGATTGTTACTTTTGAATACAAAACCCGTAGTCAGAAAAAAGTAAGTGTTTATCCTTTAGAGGCTAACTAGGCTTTTTCTACTAAAACTACTGAATTTTATTTCAGTCATCATTAACTAAATTGGGGTAAGCTTTAAGACTTGCCCCTTTTTTTCATTAATAACGGTTAATTGTCGGTTGTTACTATGGTTTGGTATTAACGCTAACTTCACCATTGACGATAGTTTGACAGGCTAAACGATAGCTATCGGGTTTTTTCTTTAGCTTTCTATTCTCAAATTCGGTTCTGGGAGATAGATTTTCCATACCTTCGACAATCTCGACAACACAAGTACCACATTGCCCATATCCTCCACAGTTGATTAATTTTCCTCTGAGGCGGTAAATATCAATTCCATTTTGTTTTGCTTTTTCTCTTAAGTTTGCACCATCGGCGGCGACAACGTCTTTGTTTTCTTTGAGAAACCTAATCGTGGGCATTTTTCTATTTTCTCCTTATTTTTTTGTTTGTTAAGTTTCTTATATCAGTATTAAGAAATTATAAATAACTTTGACCATAAAACCAGAATTATACCAAATAAAGGTTTACTCTCCTAGGGAATTGATTCAAAAACCACTATAAATTTAGAAATAGGTGTTTGATTTAAAAAGAAAGTTAAGTGTATGCTAAATTTATCAAGAGTTTTAAGTTTAGGTAATCTAAGGGTTTAAGATAAGTAATTGCCATTGATATTTACGGTCACATTGCATTGATTCACAATATTAATATAATTTTTATACCTGTTTAGGATAACTATACAACATGGAAACTAACACTATTAAACCAGAAAATAATCTTACTACCAGTTTTATTAATACTTTGTTGGCCATAAAACCCCTTGCGGAGTTTGCTAAGAGTCGGGCTAGGAAGATGATTATTAGTCGGGCGCAGACTATTGGGGTTGATTGGTATGGTAATATTAATTCTTTTCAGAATCGGGACTGGAGTGAGGATATAAGGGCGGTGGAGAATCAGGGGGTTGATTATCCTGAATATTATTTAAAGTCCTTTCATGCTTATGAGAAGGGCAATCTGGAGTGGAAGGCGGCATGGGAGTTGGAATCGGCGGCCTATAGTGTTCATTCTACTATTTTTTCTAAGGAGCCGAGGTTAGAGGGCGATCGCACCTTACGAAATAATTATCATGAGGTATTAAAGAAGGAAATTAATGGTAATCCTGAGCAAATTTTAGATATGGGCTGTGGAGTCGGTTTAAGTACCTTTGCCCTACAGGAAAATTATCCCGATGCAACCGTTACAGGGTTAGATTTATCTCCTTACTTCTTGGCGGTGGCAAAACATCAAGCAGAACAAAAAAAATATCATATTCAGTGGCATCATAGTCAAGCCGAAAAAACTAACTTATCATCAGAATCCTTTGATTTAGTATCTTGTTTTTTAATGTTCCATGAATTACCCCAATCGGCAGCCAAAAATATTTTAAACCACGCCCATAGTCTGATCAAAAAAGGCAGTTATCTTGGCATTATGGATATGAATCCTCAGTCAGAAGCCTATCAAAAAATGCCCCGTTATGTACTCACATTATTAAAAAGTACCGAGCCTTATTTGGATCAATATTTTAGTTTAGATATTAAACAACAATTATTAGATATTGGTTTTGAAGAGCCAAAAATAATTACTATTAGTAAAAGACACCGTGCGATCGTAGCGAAGAAAAAATGATAGAAAAGCAGGTCATTGACCTGCATAACTTGATTAAAATTTGGATGATATTACTTTGTAAAAAAGAGAATAGATGTTATTAAAATTAGAGAAAAATACTCAAAAAATCCCTTTCTTTTGACTTATTAAATGATAGTATTATCAGCAATAGAAGCATTTTTAATAACAACCACAATTCCATTACGAATTAAAAATCCCTCATCCTCTCGGTTAGCTTCCTCAACCCTATCTTTGTTGATAATTTGTACATTTTGACCAATACGGGCATTTTTATCAACGATCGCACGGCGTACAATAGAATTAGCACCAATACCAATAGGCACACCACCATCTTTTAACTTATTTTGTCTGACAGTGTAAGGCTCATAAACATCAGCCCCCATAATCAAGGTATCTTCAATCACACAATTACTTTCAATGCGAGTTCTCACCCCCAAAACACAGTGATTAATGCGACATTCTTTAATAATACAACCCTCCCCAATGATAGATTGAGTCACCTGAGAATCAAGTAACTTGGTAGGGGGTAAATAACGGGAACGAGTATAAATAGGAGCTTTCTCATCATAAAAACTAAAAGAAGGCTGAGGCTGATTAGTCAAAGACAAATTAGCATCATAAAAAGCCTCAATAGTTCCAATATCTTCCCAATAACCCTTAAATAGATAGGCTTGAATATTATGATCCTTCGCCGCATTAGGAATAATTTCCTTACCAAAATCAGTTTGATCAGGATTTTCCGTTAATAACTTGCGTAAAACCTCTTTCTTAAACACATAGATACCCATAGAAGCAATATAAGGCTGTTCTTGGGCTTGTTCAGGGTTTAACCCCAAAATACTCGTATCTACGGCCATTTGCTTAAGGGCATCACCCTTGGGCTTCTCGCTAAAATCAGTGATTCTACCAGAGTCATCAATTTTCATTAAACCGAAAGCCTCGGCTCTTTTTTCATCGATGGGAACGACTGAAATGGTAATATCAGCATTAGTTTTGCGGTGATGTTCCACAAACTTACTATAATCCATGCGATAAAGATGATCCCCTGAAAGGATAATATATTCATCAATATCCCACTCATCAAAAAGCCAGATATATTGACGCACCGCATCCGCTGTACCTTGGAACCAGTCAGGATTTTCTTTCGTTTGTTGGGCTGCTAATACCTCCACAAAACCATCACTAAACCCAGAAAAATTATAAGCTCTACTGATATGACGATTCAAAGAAGCAGAGTTAAATTGAGTTAAAACATAAATTTTTAAAATTTCTGAGTTGATACAGTTACTGATAGGAATATCAATGAGACGATATTTTCCTGCTAAAGGTACTGCTGGTTTGGCTCGTAATTTGGTGAGGGGATACAACCTAGTACCTGCACCTCCCCCTAAAATAATACCGAGTACTTTTTTCACGCTTTTGACCTCTAAAAAATCACTTTTATAAGAAAGTTTAGGCTTTATTGGCACAATTAACAATCTTTTCCCATCTAATTGGCTTAGGGTTAGAGCATCCACCGATGGAGAAAGATTGACGACTTTTTACTTCAAATAATTACTTTTGTACTCAAAGAGATTAATTTCTGATGCTAGTTACTCTGTATCTTACTCAAAATATCCGCCACCAATTGAGGATCCATTAATTGGGAGTCATCAAAATGTGGAGATATGCAATAATCACAAAAATCAAAAACATGATTTTGAGTATTCGCTCCCCCATAACCAATTACCTTAACTCCTGCCCTAATAGCGGCCAAGATTGACAGAAAGGAGTCTTCCACCGCTATGGCTTCATCTGCTTGGATATTTAGATTGCTGAGGGCTTTTTGATAACCTTCGGGGGAGGGTTTACCTTCGCTCAAGTTTTCTCTGGTAATGATGGTTTTAAAACTTGATTGTAAATTGGTAATTTTTAAAAGGGTATCTACATTAGCTTTATAGGTACTGGTAACTAACCCCAATGATAGGTCATGGGCTTGGGCGTAGTTAATAATATTTTTGGCAAAAGGTCTTAAGGGAGGTTTTTTTTCTTGGACTAATTGACAAGCAATCGTAGTTTTTAATTGATGGATTTGCTCAATTTTTTCTGGACTTAATTTTTTATCCGTGGCATCAGAAAGCATTTCTAGTCTTTTTTGTCCGCCATTAATCTCTAACAATTCACGATAGGTGGATAAATCCCAGTGCCAATTAATTCCTAATTGAGCCATAGCTTCATTGTAGGCTTGTCGTTGTAATTCTGAAGTCTCTACTAAGGTACCAATGGAGCCAATGAAAATTGCTTTGTACATTTTTTAAATGCAGGTTGTTAAGATTAAAATAAGGATATTAGCACAATTTCTAGCTTCAGGATTCAACAACATTCCCCGTTCAAAATTCTGTATAATATACCTTAAATCAAAAATTTAAATCGTTTTTGGTGCTAAGCTAGATAATTGGGCTTGTCGTTTAGGGGATTAACCCAAATCCCACACAGCAGAAAGTGAAAAAACCAACAGCTTAGGGCTGAGGAACATTCTTTCACCGAAAACTGTGTCAAATTCAATAATAGAAGTATTAAATTCTAAATTAATCTCTATGTTTATTTTTTCCGAATCACTTATGAATATACTTTGTAAGGGCATGGAAAATATTTGTAATTATCAAAAAACTAAGTAAATTGAAAACCTTTGAAAATATGCCTATGGTCAGTCAAACCGAAACCACAAAAACCGATATTGGTTTTACCCATGAAGATTTTGCTGCTCTTTTAGATCAATATGACTATCACTTTAGCCCTGGGGATGTAGTACCCGGTACAGTGTTTAGCATGGAGCAAAGAGGCGCTTTAATCGACATCGGAGCAAAGACTGCCGCCTACATTCCTGTACAAGAACTTTCCATCAACAGAGTTGATAACCCCGATGAGGTTTTACAACCCAACGAAACCAGAGAATTTTTTATTCTTACCGATGAAAATGAAGATGGACAATTAACCCTCTCTATTCGTCGCATTGAGTACATGCGCGCATGGGAAAGAGTCCGCCAACTACAACAAGAAGATGCCACCGTTTATTCCAACGTATTCGCTACTAACAGAGGTGGTGCCTTAGTAAGAGTTGAAGGTTTAAGAGGCTTTATCCCCGGTTCTCATATTAGTGCAAAGGATGCTAAAGAGGATTTATTAGGTCAAGATTTACCTTTAAAATTCTTAGAAGTTGATGAAGAGCGGAATCGTCTTGTACTCAGCCATCGTCGTGCTTTAGTAGAGCGTAAGATGAATGGTTTAGAAGTTGCCCAAGTGGTGGTTGGCTCTGTTCGTGGAATCAAACCATATGGTGCGTTTATCGACATCGGTGGTGTAAGTGGCTTACTACACATCTCCGAAATTTCCCATGATCATATTGATACTCCTCACAGTGTATTTAATGTTAATGATGAGTTAAAAGTAATGATCATCGACTTAGACGCTGAAAGAGGACGTATTTCCCTATCTACTAAGCAATTAGAGCCTGAACCCGGCGATATGTTAAAAAATCGGGATTTAGTGTTTGAAAAAGCTGAGGAAATGGCCGCTGCTTATCGTGAAAGACTATTAAATAATAGTGAAGTCTCTGAAGAAGGCGCCGTTGAGGGAGAAACCTTAGAAGTTGAAGCGGTAGAAACTGTTGCTACCGAGGAAACTAACGAAGGGGTAGAAGAAACCACTACTCCCGATGAGGAATTAACTTCCACCGTCACTGAATAATCAATCTTTATTATTTTGAGATTGTTTAACTAATCTTGTTGACAAAAAAACTTAAGGGTTTTCTAGGAGGGCTAGTCCCTCCTTTTTTTATTCCTCACTTTTTACTCGACGATTTCGCCATACCTGCCAAGAAATATAAATTAGTAAAATCGTTGCCCCCATCACATAAACTCCTCCGCTGGGAAAACCTGAAAAAATGAGAGCAAAACTTCCCACCCATAACGTTAGGGAATAGATAAATAAAACCGTTAGTCTTTGGGATATTCCTGCATTAAGGAGACGGTGGTGCAAATGGCGTTTATCAGCTAAAAAAGGGGATTTACCTTGGATAAGACGGGAAAGAATAACGATGGACATATCCACAATAGGCACCGCTAGAATAATATAGGGTAACACTACGGCGGTTACGGCGGCGGTTTTGGCTAGTCCGATTACTCCTACCCCTGCCAGAAGAAAACCCATAAAATATGCTCCCCCATCCCCCATGAAAATTTGAGCGGGATTAAAGTTATACCTTAAAAATCCTAATGCACCCCCTGCTAAGGCGGCAGCGATGAGGGCAGCGGCGGGTTGATTCATAAATAAGCTGACAATCAACATAACTACGGCGGCAATACCGCAGACTCCTGCTGCTAAACCGTCTAAACCATCAATCCAGTTGATGGCGTTTACCATGCCCACTAACCAAATTATGGTGATGGGTAAACTAAGCCACCATTGGTCTATTTGTACTAAGCCAAAAAAAGGAACGGTGAGAAAGTCAATCCTGACTCCTTGCCACCAAGCAAAGCTAGAGACCACCGACTGCACAATTAATCGAAACAGAGGGGAAAGGTTGAATAAGTCATCGGCAAAACCAATCAAAAAGAATAGACAAGCCCCAATGGTCACTCCCCAAATTTCAGCATCTTGGTCTGGGGGAAGAATACCGAATCCTCCCATCCACCACACTATTAGTAGGGAACAGGTTACGGCGGCGAAAATGGCTACTCCTCCTATTCTCACAATGGGTTGACGATGTACTTTTCTGGAGTCTGGTTTATCTACATAACCACTTTTTAGACCAATGGTTTTGACGATGGGGGTTGCCCATAAGACTAAGTTCATGGACACCAGAAAGGCAACTAGATGATAGGTTTCTTGGGTAGGGGCAAATTCATAATTCATCATTGACTGTTATAGAAAGATGACAATCTTCATGTTGAGGTTGTGTTAATCTTACTAATTTTAGGTCATTTAAGATCATTCTTTTGAGGTTTGGCTGAATGTCTGTTTTTTGATGTGAGATTTTAAGATGAAATGGGTGCCAAAGAAGACTTTTATTTTTTTTAGGATTAATGTTGACATTTTAATAAAAGGTTAGCTATAATAATTAACTGTGAAAACAAAAGGGTCGATGCCCGAGTGGTTAATGGGGGCGGACTGTAAATCCGCTGGCTATGCCTACGCTGGTTCAAATCCAGCTCGGCCCATAGGCCTTTGTAGCTCAGTGGTAGAGCACACCCTTGGTAAGGGTGAGGTCACGAGTTCAATCCTCGTCAAAGGCTTATTATTAATGGAGAGTTAATAGTTAATTACTATTACTTTTCTGTAAGCATAAATATTGATTTTAAATAATGGACTGGAATGGTGGGCAATGTCCGCCCTAGAAGGTTTTAAAATTTATTAGCAGATGTGGAGTGGTTATCATGCAAGGTTACATCAGGTTTTAAAGCATAGGAAAATTTTACCTAAATATGGTAGGATTTTGGTGGCTTTGTCTGGAGGACAGGATTCCCTCTGTTTAACTCGTCTTATCTTGGATTTACGGGATAAGTGGGGGTGGAAAGTGGCGATCGCCCATTGTGACCACCATTGGAAGTTGGATAAAGGTTTAGCCGAACATATCGAGAAAATAGCCCGTGATTGGGGCGTAGATTTATATTTAGAAACAGCACAGCACAAAATACCAGAAAAAGAAGCATCGGCGAGGAAATGGCGTTATCAGGTATTGAAGGATATAGCCATAAGCCATGGTTTTGATTATGTACTCACCGCGCACACTAAGAGCGATCGCACCGAAACCTTTTTATATAATCTTATCAGAGGTTCAGGCAGTGACGGTCTAACCTCCTTACATTGGACAAGGGAATTAACCCACGGAGTGGAATTAGTGCGCCCCTTACTCAGCTTTAGTCGCCAAGACACGGGAAACTTTTGCCAACAGTTTAACTTACCCATCTGGGAAGATAGCTATAACCAAAACAAAAAATTTGCCCGTAACCGCATTCGCCTTGATTTGATTCCCTATCTGCAAAAAGAATTTAATGCCCAAGTGGAAAACCACATCGCCCAAACCGCTGAAATTTTGAGGGCTGACCGAGAATTTTTAAACCATCAGGCCCAACGGCTTTTCGAGGAAGTGAAGATAAATCAAGATACCATTGACCGTAAAAAGTTAAAGGAAACGCCCCTCAGTTTACAAAGAAGGGTGATAAAACTATTTTTAGGACAAAATTTGTCTAAGATGCCCACTTTCGAGCAAATAGAGGCAGTTGTTAAATTGATTGATGCTCCTAACGGTTCTCAAACCTCTAGTTTTGCAGGAGGAAAGGCGATCGCCGTCAGGGATAGTCAAATTGTGATGACTAAGATCCCCCCTAGCCCCCCTTAATAAGGTGGGGACTTGTCAAAATTTTACCTTCTGCGGAGGTAATCCTTTGATGATATACTCTAGGGCAAACGGTAGTAAAAATATCCCATGTTAGCAGTTGCAATTCTTGCCGCAGGCAAAGGAACTAGAATGAAATCCCAACTTCCGAAGGTATTACACCCTTTAGGAAATAAGACTTTGGTAGAAAGGGCGATCGCCTCTTGTGAACTGATAAAACCTGATCGCACCGCCATCATTATCGGTTATGAAGGAGAAAAAATAAAACAAGCCCTTAACCACCTAGAAAAAGTAGAATTTGTCGAACAAAAAGAGCAACTAGGCACAGGACACGCCATCCAACAGTTACTCGAACCCCTCAAAGACTTTTCAGGAGACTTATTAGTTTTAAACGGTGATGTACCCCTATTACGCCCCGAAACCGTCGAAAAATTAGTGGCTACCCACAGAGAAAATAAAAATCAGGCAACCCTCCTCACCGCCAATTTATCCAACCCCACAGGTTATGGAAGGGTATTTTGTGATAGTGATAATATCGTTAAACAAATCATCGAACATCGAGACTGTAGCTCTGCCCAAAAACAAAATCCGAGGGTAAATGCAGGGGTATATTGCTTTAACTGGGATGCCCTTAAGGAAGTATTACCCAAACTCAGTACCAATAACGATCAACAGGAATATTACCTCACCGAAGTAGTAGATTTTTTAAACCCCGTCATGGCATTGGATGTGGACGATGCTTTAGAAATTAATGGTATTAATGATCGCCGTCAATTGGCAGCTGCCTATGATATTTTACAGGCAAGGGTAAAAGAAGCATGGATGATGGCGGGAGTAACCATGATCGACCCTGATAGTATTACCATTGAAGATACCGTCACCCTAAGTGCTGATGTCACCCTCGAACCTCAAACCCATCTAAGGGGTAATACCGTTATCGGTGCTGGATCTCACATTGGGCCGGGTAGTTTTGTGGAAAATAGCCACATTGGGGAAGGGGTCAAAATATTTTACTCCACGGTGATAGATAGCACCATCGCTTCTGATAGTAAAATTGGTCCTTATAGTCATTTACGAGGACAAGCAAATATTGGTGAAAATTGTCGGGTAGGTAATTTTGTGGAGGTGAAAAAATCCACTGTGGGCAATAAAACCAACGTAGCCCACCTATCTTATATTGGGGATGCTACCCTTGGAAGTCAAGTGAATGTGGGGGCTGGTACCATTACCGCTAACTATGATGGGGTGAATAAACATCCTACGATTATAGGCGATCGCACTAAAACGGGTTCTAATAGTGTGTTTGTTGCCCCCGTAACCATCGGTGAAGACGTAACCATCGGCGCGGGTTCAGTGATTACCCATGATGTGCCCGATGGAGCCTTGGCGATCGCCCGTCAAAAACAAAAAAATATCGACCATTGGAAATCAAGGAGTAAATAAGAAAAAAATTTCCCCGAAAGTAATTCATTCTCAAATTTTCTAGTTAGTTACCCCCACATTAACAAGGGGCTTAAGCCCCTTACCACCTTAATTTAGCTCATTACCACCTCAATTCAGCTTCCTTGCCACTTTAGTTCAAGCCCTACTCTCCTAGTAAATTATCTAACATATCCCGATCACTCGAATAAATTATTTCATCTTCACTAAGGACTTTTTGAGTAGCAAACTGACGGGCATAATTAATTTTAGGCTGTAATTCATCCTTATTTTCTATCAATAAACCAGCCCTTTCTTTCCTGTTATCGTTACGCTTTTCTATTTTACCGTTACGAGTTTGAAGCCAGAAATAACGAACTAAAGGTACTGTTAAATAAGCCACGGAATAACCAACCAAAACAGGATAGATAAACTGCACCAAATCAACAAAAGCAATTAAATCAGGGGATAAAGTCGATAAATCTTGTTGTGTTAGAGAAGAAAAGACCAATACCAGAATAAAATAAACTGCCCCTAGTCCAAATGCCATGATTTTTTGAGAACTGGTGGCGATGCTAAACTGCCATTTATTTTCCTCAAGATAAGGGGAAATAGAGCTTTTTCCTTTTGCCTTTGCCCTAACCTGTAACTCAGGGAAATAATAAATAATATCTCCTGTTTCTGATACTTCAGGATAACCATTAAAACGAGTTAACACAGGCAACATATAATCCTCGTCTCTCTCGTTATAGATATTGATATTGTCGAGATAGGGAGCAATTTGTTCCGCAATTACCGCCCCCTGATTATTTTGAATTACCCCCGCTATTTCTTGCCATCTTCTTTCCTCAAGATTGGGGTTAGGATTACCATCCCCGAAAAGGAATGAATAAATACTCTCAAGGAAATTTAGCTCACTTTTTGGTTTTGGTTGCTGGGGTACATTTCCCTGATAAGACTGCTGATAATAGTAATTATTGCGGTGGTAGCGAGGGCTAAAGATAGAGAAAGGATTGGGCATAAGCCAGAAGTTTGGCATAAACATCATTCCCCCTCCTCCTCGAGAGTTGTTACTACTACGGTTGTCATTGTCACCCTTAGAAGCGGAAAGAGCAATTACAATAAGTGCGATCGCAATGGCTAAAATTAAAATGGAAGCAATGAGAAGAATACCAAAAGAAATGCGAATTAGGTAAAAAACGACCTCCCACGCCTTGGAAAGCCACTGTTTCGCCCTCAACTTCCAATAACGATTTCGTAATATAGCTCGAAAATCATTGGGAAAAGCATAAACCATATCCCCCGTTTCGGCTACCTGTAAATGTCCCCCCGCCTCCGATGCTAGGGCGAGTAACTCTTTTTGGGCAAGGGCAACATCTAAACCACTTTCTAAGGCAACATCACCCACCGTGACACGATAATCTAATTTTTCTACCGATTTCATAATGGCGGGATTCGGATTCATATCTTCATTTCTCCTCATAACTTTTGCTTCCTTTTTTCAGTATATAGCAACCTCCATGGTGACGTAGTGGATTAGGTAGGGGGGAAATCTCCCATTCTTCCCATGGCTAAAACCTACATCAACCAAGCATTTTTTAAAATACAATGAGAATAGGGAATGCTATCTACTAATAGTCCAAAAAGGAAAAGTTTGACTAGGATTAATGGCCACTCCTTCCACACCATTTTGAGCAAAGGCATATTCTTTGGTTTGCCAAATGGGAATATAAGGAACTTCTTGACCTAAAATTTCTTGGATTTCCCGAAAATCTTGTTCCCGTTGACTAGGATCATTTGTTCTTCTAGCATCATTAATTAACTCATTAACCCGCTCACTATAGAAAAACGAACCTTGATTCTGCGCTCCTCCTTCGATGCAGCCCTCTTCTTCATTACCATTGGGGCAACTGAGGAAAGGATGAACATAATTATCAGGATCTAAAAAGTCGGGATACCAATCCCCTAAAAAGGTTTGATAAGTACCTTGGCTGAGGTTACTAAATGCCGTGGCACTTTCTACTCCTTGGGGTTGAAACTCAAGCATACCATCTAACTGTTGCTCGGCGATCGCCCTTAGGGTATTGGCTACAGCGGTACGGGGGCGAGATGTGGAGGGGAACCAAATTTCGATTTGGGCAGGATTTTCCGCCGAAAAACCAGCTTCGGTTAACAACTCCTTGGCTAACTCCGCATTATCATCACGATACATTTGCTCAAAAACGGGTTGATACACATCAAACGCTTCAGGAATCATGGAATAAAGAGGCTCTGCCAAACCCTGTGTCACCCTTTCCATAATTAACTCCCTATTCATGATAAGGGCGATCGCCTGACGCACTTCCAATTGATCCAAAGGAGGCTGATTACGATTCAAAGACATATAGGAAATTACCGTGCCTTGCCCTTGTAAAGCCTGAAATTTTCCACCCTGGGCATCTTCCAACAAACTCACCGTTTGCTCTGGGGCAAAAGACTGATAGGCGACAGTGATAGCCCCCGTCAGAAAACTGTTATACAAATTCGCCGAATTATCCGCAAAAATCTGCATATCAATGCCCTCATTCCTAGGCAAGTCACCCCAATAGTCCTCAAACACATCCAACCTTGCCGAATCACTGTCAAAGGAAGCTAATCGATAAGGCCCAGTACCTACCAACTCATTAGGTTTAAACTCCCCCTCCCCGATGGTGTAATTAGTAGGGGAAACCGCACAAGCCCCCGGAAAAGCCAACAGAGCAGGAAACGCCGCAAAGGGTTGTTTTAATCTAATTTGTAACTCATATTCTGCCGTGGGTGTAACTTCCTCAATAATATCCGTCAAGAGAAAAGAAGGTCGTCCCCCATTTTCCATAAATCGACTTAAGGAAAACTCCATGGTTTTGGCGTTGAAATCACTACCATCATGGAATTTTACCCCCTCCCGTAGAGGGATAGTATAAACCAAACCATCATCGCTAATGGTGGGCATTTCCGTTGCCAATAACGGTACTAAATCCGTAGTACCCACATCGTAGGTATAAAGGGTTTCTGCCACATTATAAATGAGGTTCATCCCTGCCAAATCATAACTATCCGCAGGATCTAAAGTTCTTGCCCGAAGGGTTGTACCAAAACTAATTCTGCCATTATTCTGCATTGGGGCATCGCCATTACCTGTCACCGTAGCCGTATTATTACAAGCCACAATTAAACCGCAACAGATAATCCCAATCAGTAAATATTTGATTTTTTTGAAAATTTGTTTCATTTTTATTATTTAAAAATTAGAGAATCTTTGACTAACTAAATATTTAGAGGAAATAGTGAGTAGGCATAATTATATCAATCTAGCTCAGAAACCCACTTTTCCTTTTTTAAGTCCTGTTAACGGTACTTAAACAGAAAAGTAAGGTAAACTAATAATAAAAGTAGACAGAGTGACAACATTAGGTCATTATGAAAGAAACAACGTCTTCGTCCATGCCACCATGTTTTAATCGTTGGTGTGAAAAATTCGACCCATT